>JBASRP010000155.1:0-20850 GCA_049273905.1 Actinomycetota bacterium | reverse complement strand
CCTGGAGCGCGCGCGCGACGTTCCGGCGGCGTTGGTGCGGCGGAAGCTCGCGCAAGTGTCCGCGCGCCGGAAGCGCTCGAGCTACTAGCGCGCGCCGGCGTCGTCGGCCGGCTCGTAGCCGATCTGCTTGCGCGCGTCGTCGATATCCCAGATACGCCAGGTGTTGTTCGACACGCCGTAGAAAACCGCGTAGTGGAGGTCGGCGGGGGCCTCGATGCAGCAGCGCACGAGCCGAACGAGGTCGGCCTGCGTGAGGAGGGTCGCGCGGTGCCGCGGATCCTTCGGCGCATCCGCGCGGTTGACCGTCCCGATGCGGAGGCAGATCACCGACAGGTCGTGATGCTCGGCGTAGTAGCGGCCGGTGGCTTCACCGAACACCTTGCCGATGCCGTATGGAGTGTCGGGCCGGACCTCGTCGTCCACCGAGATGCGCCGGAAGCCGCTGGGCTCGAGCCCCGAATAGTCGCCCGCGACGATCGAGGAGTACGGCTTGTCGTTCTCGTACAGGCCGGTGACGTGGTTCGAGCTCGCGAAGATGAAGCGTTTCACGCCGGCCTTGCGCGCCGCCTCGAAGGCGTTCAGCGTCGCCGGGATGTTGTTCCGAATAACGGTGCGCCACGGGATGTTCGGGTTCGGCGACGCGGCCAGATCGACGACCACGTCGGCGCCGCGGAACGTCGGCTCGATCGACCGGAGCTTGCGCATGTTGGCTCGGCGGACGGGTATCACGTCGCGCCGCCGCCGCCGGTCGACCCCGCGCACGTCGTAGGCGTCTTTGAGACCGCGCGCCAGGACGCCTCCGATGAGCCCGGACGCACCGGTGATCAAGATCCGTTTCCGCGCTTCGCTCATCGCTCCCTCACGAGTCGCTCGTACAGTTCGACGTGCCGTCGCGCGACGCCTTCGACGCCGAAGCGGGCGGCGATGTCCTCGCGGGGCACAGCCTTGGGGGGCGGGCCGGCCAGAGCGTCGGCCAGCGCTCCCACGTCGTCGGGCGGGATGAGCCGCCCGGCGTCCCCGAGGATCGCCGGCGTCCCGCCGACCGCAGTGGCGATGACGGGGAGCCCGGCCGCGCTCGCCTCGATGACCGCGTTCGACAGCCCCTCCCACCGCGACGGCAGCACGAATACGTCGGCCTCTGCGTAGAACGGCGCCGGATCGGCCGCAGCGCCGGCGAATCGAATGGTCGGCGGCGCCAGGGCTTCGAGGCTCCCACGATCCGGACCATCCCCCACCAAGGTGAGCGTGCCGGGCTCCCCCGCTTTCTTCCACGCCTCGATCAGGAGGTCGAGCGCCTTCTGCTTGATCCACAACCGCCCGACGTAGAGATAGTTCTTCTTGCGACGGCCGCTCATCCGCGCCTCCGGCGACGCGAAGCGGTCAAGATCGACACCGTTCGGGATCTCGACGATCTTGCTCTCCGGCACGCGCCACGCCGTCGCGAGGTCGCGCGCGATCCCCGGCGAGATGGCGACGAACGCGTCGACGCGCTTGCGCAGGAACGCGACGCGCAGCGCTCCGGCGCCGCGCGAAGCCATGGCGTGCAGATTGCCGCCGGGCTCGGCCCCTGAGGACGGCTTGACCACGACGGGAACCCGCCACCGGCGGCCGAGCATCGATGCCGCCACCGCAGGTGCCGATGCGATATGCGCATGGACGACATCGGAGGGCGGGAGAGAGCGCGCGACCGACAGCACACGCGCCGTGTAGCGCGCGCCCGCGCCACGGCCTTTCGGCATCGGGAACCGGACGACCTCGACGCCGTCTTCCGTCGCTCGCGTTTCGGAGGCGACATCCGCCCCGGTCACCACCGTCACGTGGTGTCCCGCGCGCGCGAGCCCGTGCGCTAGAGACCGGGCGGCGGACTCGACGCCACCGATGTCGGGCGGGTAGCGGTAACAGACGTTCAGGATCCGCATCGCGTCGATGTTATCCGGCGAAAAGCGCCGAACCGTAAGAGGGTGATAGCGCTACCTTCCCGAACGTCTAGGATTAGCCCGCCATCAATCGGGGGATTTCGGGGCCGCGATGGGAGACCGCTCGCTCGGCGTCATCATCGCCGCCTACAACGCCGCGGCGACGATCGATCAAACGCTCGCTTCGGTGGCAGCGCAGACCCGGCGGCCCGACCAGATCATCGTCGCCGACGACGCCTCCACGGATGACACCGTCGCCCGTGCGATGCGTTGGAAAGAGCTCCTCCCGATCGAGATCGTCACCCTCGAGGAGAACTCCGGGGCCGGCATCGCCCGCGCACAAGGCGTGGCGGGTCTCGACACCGATCTGGTCGCTCTCATCGACGCGGACGATCTCTGGCTCCCCGATCACCTCGCGTTGCTCTCGGCGACGCACGCGGAGCACGGAGGGCTGATCGCGCCCTCGTGCCATCGCTGGCTGCCCGGCGTCGCGTTGAAGGAATACCGAACGAACCTTCCCGCTCCTGACCGCCAGCTGGAAGCCTTCCTCTTTCGGAACCTCATCATGAGTTCGACGCTGTTCGAACGTTCCGTCTACGACGAGGTGGGCGGGTTCCGTGCGTACCGGCGCAGCCAGGACTGGGATCTCTGGGTGAGGATGCTCGCCGCCGGGACACGGATCACCCTTGCCCGGCCGACGACGATGATCTACCGGATCCGCCCGACGAGGTGGCCGCTTGATCAGATCCTGTCCACACACATCGACATCCTCGAGCGGTTCATCGACGAGCACGAGGGACCGATGACCGACGTGGCGCAGAGGTCCATCGTCAGCCACCGGGCTCGGTGGGCCCTGCACCAATCGTTCACCGCAACGGCACTCGGGAACGTGCGCGACGCGCGGCGGCTCGCTCGTCACGCGATGCGCGGAGACCTGCGACTGAAGGCCCGCGCCGTGATGATGATGCTCGCGCCGCGTGTCGGGTTGCGGATGAAGAGACAGCGGGGGACGGGGACACTTCAGATCGACACGTTCGACGCAACGGCCGTGAACTCAGGGTCACCGACCCAGCGGTCAGCCGGGGCGGCCGAACGGGGTGGGCGCGACAGGATTTGAACCTGTGACCCCTAGCGTGTCGAGCTAGTGCTCTAACCGGGCTGAGCTACGCGCCCCAACGGGACGGGGATTCTAGCAGCCGGAAACGACCAACCCGGCAGAGTCGGTCGTGCCGAAAGGCACTCTCGGGTTACGATTGCCTGGACCGTCGCCTTCGATCGGGGGATCCGCCGCAGTGCGGCGTAGGCGACGGACGGGGGGTGCACAAGGGGTGCGAGACGCCGCGCGTATGCGTGCGCAACGGGGGGCCGCCTCATCGCTACTCGCGCTGCGCTTCTTCGACACGCTCGATGAACGTGGTGTTCGCTACTGCGTGTGGCGAGGCACCCTGCACCTAGAGCGCGGCCTTCGGGGCGAGGGCGACCTCGACGTCTTCGTTCCCGGCTCGCGCCGCGATGATTTCTTCGCGATCGCCGATGAGCTGGGTTTCAAGCGGCTTTCGGGAGCGCGCGTCGAGCAACTCTTCGGACTTGATCCCGAGAACGCGTCGCTCATCCACCTCGATGTGTACGACAGGATCCTCGTGGGCCCCGGCGAGGATCGGGTCCTCGAGGTGGGCGACTGGATCTTCGACGGAGCGCGAACGATCGAGGGGGTCACCGTTCCGTCGGTCGAGACCGAACTCGTGCTTCTCTGCATCCGCGTGCAGCTGGCGCTCGGCACGCGCGGGGTGGCGCGGGCGGCGCTCGGCCGCTCCCCCGTTGTCCCCGAGCGCCGCGTCCGCGAGATACGCTCCTTGTTGATCGGAGCCGACCGCGCCCGGATCCGTGAGCGCGCGGTTTCGTCGAGCCTTGCGATCAATCCGGATGACCTCCTGCACTTCCTCGCCGAGATCGAACGCGGGACGCCGCGGGTCCTTTCCGCCGCGCGCGGTGCGCGGCGCGTGCAACAGCAACTCCCGCCCGCGCAGAGGACGCAGCATCAGCCGGCCCAAAAGAAGCGGTTCGCGCGAGGTCTCTACGTCGCCGTCGTCGGGGCGGACGGTGCCGGCAAATCGACGTTGGTGCACGACCTCAAGCGATGGCTGGGGAAATTCGACGTCCATCATCTCTACTTCGGGATCCCCAAACGATCGGCACGGATCTGGTCGCTCCGTAAGGCGCGCGGCGCGGCCCGCCGGATCAAGGATCAAGGCGCGGCCTGGCGGTTCTTCAACAGTGCGCTCTGGTTGCACATCGCGCGTCGGCGCCTCGCGGCACACCGGGAGGCAGAGCGCGCCGTAGCCGCCGGCGGGATCTTGATCGCCGAGCGGTTCCCCCTGCCGGAGCTTTGGGACATGGATCACCCGATGGACGGCCCGCGCCTGAAGCCGACAGATCACGGGTACCGTCGGGAGCACGAGATCTACGCCGCCGTCGGCCGGCCCCAGCTCATCCTGGTCCTGAGCGCCGACCTCGCGACCCTGCGGGGGCGGCAAGCGAATCTCCGCGAGGAAGATCACGCACAGAAGGCCCGCGTCGTCAGCAGCATGCGCGCTGGGCCGAACGTGTGCGTCATCGACGCGACCGCCTCCTACGACGACGTGCTACGCGAGGCGAAACGAGAGATCTGGCGGCGCTTATGAAAGTCGTCGAGTTCGTTGGAGCGCCGGGCGCGGGCAAGACCCGCTTCGCCTGGAACCTGATCGATGCCCTCCCCCAAGGCGAGGTCCTCGACTTGCGACATGGTGTCCATCGTGCGCTGAAAACAACCGCGGAGCGCCGCGCGACGCGCATCCTGCTCGCCACTCTGCCCGCAGCACTCGGCTGGAGAGCGGCGCAGCGTCTCGTGCACGGCAACGAAGGTTTCGTCGCGCTCAACAGATTCCTGTTGACGCAAGATGGCTTTCTCGGCGGCGTGCTCGCCGCGATGCGAGAACGGATGGGGTCGTTCCCCGATCCCGAGAGCTACTTGAACTGGGTCATCACGCTCTGCGCGAAGTACAGCATCGCAGCACACGGCTTGGCCGACGGGTCGATCGTGCTTATCGACGAAGGCTTCGCCAATCGCGGCGTCGGCCTCTTCGCGTTCACATCGACGCCGAACGACGACGTGGACTTGCGCTCATACGCGCGCGCGATGCCGCGACCCGACGTTTTGGTTTTCCTGGATACCGACCGCGAGACGTGCCGGGGGCGCCTCGAGGAGCGCGGCTGGACGAAGCGCTCCCGCCACCTATCGGCGGAGGATCGGCTCGCATTCCTCGATGCGTCGATCGTCGCGTCGCGCACGATCGCAGACGAGCTCGCCACGCGCGGCGTTGAAGTCCTCACGGTTTTGCCCGGGGAGGATGGCGACGCGCGCCACCGAGTCGGTGAGCTGCTGACGGGAACCCTGGCGAAGAAGATCTAGAGGCGGCGCCCGGAATTGAACCGGGGTACAGGGATTTGCAGTCGCCTCGGACGGAGGCTACCTAGTCCCGTCCTGTTCTATCGTGTCCCGTTCCCGCAGGTGAGCGTGGTGTTGGTTGGGCCTCGCACTCTTGGCCT
This sequence comes from Actinomycetota bacterium, assembly GCA_049273905.1. Classification (GTDB taxonomy): domain Bacteria; phylum Actinomycetota; class AC-67; order AC-67; family AC-67; genus JBASRP01. The sequence continues at coordinate 15,349 of JBASRP010000155.1, read as the reverse complement.
GCATGTCTCGGTCGCGTCTCCCGGTTGACCCACGGTTGACCCGCCGATGGTCCCGGCGAAAGGATTGCCGCGCGTTCGGAACGAAATCAGCTGGGGGCGGCGGTCGATGGCGGCGGCGAAGGACAGCGGCGGACCCGCGAAGCGTCCAGATCTCGGCGTCCTCAAACTGAAGAGGATAATCGTCCATGACGTCCCCCAACGACGGGCGGACGATCAGGATTCCAAGCCGGTCCTGAGCGAAATCGAGAGCCCTTCTGATGACACGCTCCGGAACTTCATTCGGGAACGTGTCATAGAGTCGCTCCAGATCGGTGCCTTCGACGTCGAGTTCGAGCGCACATCGACGAGTCCCCTGCCCAAGCTCATCGACGGGCAGTTGGACGAGCCGCCGAAACCGTCCTTCGTCGAGATGTCTCAGCAGTCGGCCATCCATCTGCACCAGATGCAGACGGGGCAGAACCCCGCTGGCTTGCTGGTTGTCCTCCGTGGCGTGCTCCCAACGAAGCCGGCCCTTGGACTCATGAAGTTGGAGCGCGAGGAGGCGATCCGCCTCGCGCTCGAGGAGCGCGGCGGTCTGCATACCTTCAACCTGACGTATCTCCGCGATCTGATGCTGAACAAGAAGACTCGCGTCTTTAAGACGGGCTTGTTCTGGCGATCGGGAAAGAAGGGAAAGAAGGTGGCGGGGCTGGTAACCGACCATCAACTCGGTCGCGACCTCGAACGAGGGATCGCGAACTTCTTCCTCCAGAAGTTCCTAGGCTGCCGGTTAGCCGAAGCTCCCGCAGTTGTTACCAAGCGCTTTTGGGACCGAAGCGAACGGTTCATCAACGAAGAGCTCGACGATCCCGAGCGGCAAAGAGACTACCTGCTCGCACTCACGGCCGAGATGACGAGCCAGAAGACACAGGTCCAGCCAGCCACGTTTGCGCGTGATCACATCGAGTCGAAAGACCGAGACCATTTCAAGTCCTTCATCGCTGAGGTCGGCGTCGGCGCTCCTTTCGTCAAGGACACTGACAAGATCGCCGGCCGGATCAAGCAAGTGCAGTTCGAATTCGCCTCGGGCATCAGACTCTCGGGACCCGCCGATCAGGTGGATGAGAAAGTGAAGATGGAGCAGCGGCCTGGTGGCCAAACGCGCGTCGAATTCGAAGACGAGCTGACGAAGGCTCGCGGAAAAGGACGTTGAACGCGCTCGACGAACTGCGAGTCCGATACATCGAGGAACAGCCGCGCTACAAGCAACTAGCGGAAGAGGTACGGGCTCGGCTCGAATCTGAAACTCGCGCGGAAGGTCTCAATGTTCGCGTTGAGCATCGCGCGAAGGACGTGCCGAGTCTCGTGAAGAAGGCACTGGCTCACGGAAAGTCCTATCAAGACATCGTGGACAAGGCCGGCGTGAGGGTCATCTACCACTACGCGTGGCAAGGCCAACGGATCGAGGAAATCATCGACAGCGCATTTGTCGTACTCAAGCGCGAAGATAAGGCCGCCGACAGACCCCCCGATCAACTTGGCTACCTCGGAGTGCACTACGACGTAAGGTTCAAAGATGGGGATAAGAGTGCGTCCAAGATCGAACTTGATCGGCCCACCTGCGAGATCCAGCTACACACGCGGCAGGAGAACACCTGGGCTGACTACTCACACGAGCTGTTGTACAAAGCACCCCAGGATATCCCCACCGGGATCCGCAGAGATCTCTATCGACTGGTCGCCCTCGTGGAACTGTACGACAGAGAAGTTAACCGGGTGCGCGACGTGATCCTGGCCCAGCCTGGCCACGCAGTCGCGCGAATCCTCGATCGGCTCGAACGCGACTTCTATCGCTTGGCCGCTCGCGAATACGACGGCGAGTTGTCGCGGCGGATCCTAGATGCGGTGCTCCCCCTCTACGGGGACAATGTCGACGCGACGATCGAGGCCTTCCTAAACGGAGCTGGCTCCAAGCTTGACCAGATCTACACGATGTATGTCGACGATCAACGCGCATCTCCTCTCCTCTTCCAGCCCGAGGCCCTAGTCCTATTCGATCTCCTCGAGCGATCGCCCACCGCCCTGCAAGAGGCCTTCTCGGACGTAGCACCCGTCGAGCTGCTCGCCGACCTCGCCACTGTTTGGGGCACTCCCCTTACGTAGCCGCACTGCGCCCGGTCCGAAACTCTGACCGAGAACCTACACAAGTACGCGTACAGAAATGTGTGTACAAGATTGAACAGAAAAGTTGACTAGAAGAATTGACGTTGACTCGACGCTTTCAGCGTGGTCCTCTAACGCGCGATGCGGCCAACACCCAAGAAGCTCGACGCTCTGATGCTCGGATTCACCGCCTACATGGCCGACCGCCGGGAACGTCCGCTCGCTCGCGAATCGCGGTATGGATACAGGACGCGCGTTGCCCGCGCGATCCAGATCGCCAACGAGGCCGGCCATAGTCTCCTCGCAGACGATGTCAGGACGCTCCGCTACGTCCTAGGGCGGCTCTCCCCTCATCCGAGCACCCAAGCTGGCTACATCGCCGCCCTTGAGACGTTCTACGAGTTCCTCGTCGCCCAAGGACTCCGCAAGACGAACCCCGCGAAGGAGATCGGCCGACCCCGGCATCTCAAGCACGCGCCTCGCCCGCTGGATCGCGACGCCTGCGCGCGCTATGAGACCGCCGCCGCCGAGCTCGGCCCCATGTATGAGGCGGTCGGGATCCTCGGCCTCTACCAAGGCTGGAGGCGTTCCGAGATGCGGTTCGCGCGCTGGTCGTGGTTCTTCCAGGCCGAGGGCGCCACATGGTGCGACGTCACCGGCAAGGGCTCGCGGACCGCCCGCGTCCCTGTACATTCGCGCACCCTCGCGGCGCTCGATCGACTTCGCGCCTCCCACTCGGACCCAATCTGGCTCTTCACATCGCCTCTCAAGCGCGGTGAGCCTGTTGGCGGAACCTGGTTCTCCAACGCCCACCACCGCATCTGCGAGCAGGCGGGCCTGCCGACGACATTGCGGCTCCATCAGCTTCGGCATTCTTACGCAACTTGGCTTCGGGGCGCCGGTGCTGACATGGCGATTGTTCAGATGGGACTCCGTCACGTCTCGCCTACCTCGACAGCCGTGTACATGCGCGTTTTTCCCTCGGAGCTGCTGGCGGCTCAGGAGCGGATGCGCTTCTCTGGGCCGGACTCTTCCCACTGATGACTCCCACGCCTAGTCCGACGATTATCGAGAGCGTCAACGTCACGCTTGAGGCCTTCCGTATCGGCATCCCAGTCTTAGCTGTGCTGGCGGCCGCGTGGCTATCAGGCCGCTTGTCACTTCGAGCCGCTCTTCGCGGCGCCGAACAGGGTGCGCAGCATCAGGCTGCACTCGCGGTGGCGGTTTCGGCGCGGGTACGAGCTGAGCAGCGTCAAGAGGACGCGCTGCTTCCTCTCTTGGAGGCACTGGCGGTCGCCCACAGGGCCATCAGAGCATTCGATCATGATGAGGGCCGCTATCCTGCGAACTACGGAGTTGTCTCGGGGCTCAGCAAGGTCACACGTGCGTGGAATGACCACACGATTATCGACCCTATCCTCCGCCAGCTCTATGACAAGGCTCAGCTCGGATCGAAACGACACGAGTGGGCTAGCTTGCAGGGCCGAGGACGGAGCGAGCGGCTGAACGAGTTAGGAGAAGAGATTCGCCGAGACGTGTCGCTGCTGCGCGAACACGTTCGTGGCATCGTCGACCCACTCAGCCAACGACCCGAAGAGCAGTCGTTTGACGAATGAGAATCTCGCTCAGCGCGAGCGAGGCTTCGGGGCGTCCGTGCCGCGTCCCTTCTTCCGCGCAACAACGGTAAGGCGCTTCCTCGCGCCAGCAGAGTCCCCAAGGCGGCCCGACTTAACGGCGCGCAACTCGCCGCCCGACACAGATCCCGTAGCGGGAATCTGCCGAGCAGCCGCGTCCAAAGCCTTCCCAGCAATCTTCTGAGCAACTTCGATCGAGGCCATCAGCTCGCCGGCGGTCTTGCGTGGTCGGCCTGCCGCGCGTGGCTTCGCAAGGAAGGATTCGACGTCAACGTACCGCCAGACCCGGCCGGCCCCGACAGTCGCAATCGGATGAGGGAAGCCCGGCAGCTGCGAGAGCTCGAAGGCGCGCTGGCGGGAGAAGCCGTGCTTACGCGCAACATCAGAGAGCCCGACGAGCGTCTCCCCGGTCTCGCCGCGGTTCTCCGCGACGATCTGAGTCATGGGGGCGGCATCCTCGGCGTCGACGCGCGTCGACGAGATGTTCGCAAGCTCGAGGTTCTTCTCCACGATCGCAAGCGCGTCGCGGATCGCAGCGATGAGATTGTCAGCCTCGACCGAGAGCCGGACACCGAACGTACCTTCCTCGGTGGGGCCGGTGACGATGGCAGCGAACGGCTCCAGCGCGTCCATCAGATCGTCAAGCTGATCCTCGGACGCGTCACCACCCGTCACGTTGATGCGGACGCTCCAGTCGCCCATGTCACTTCCCTCCTCGATGCGCCACCGCGATACCGGCCCGGCGAAGCTCTGCCTTGCAGTTCTCGAGGCTCCGCCAGTCGCTCGGCGTCCGCGGGATGCGGACCATGGCTTTGGTCTTGTCCGCGGGGAACACCTTGTAGTGTTTCGTCCCCTCGACCACCCGGACACCTGGCTGACGTGCGCAGAACTCCGCGAGTTCCTTCGCTTCCTTGTTCGAACCTTTCCGCCCCATCGTGCCGTTACCCCTTGTCGGTTGTCAAGATGATTCTAGGCCTACCCGCTGACAGTGTCAAGGGGTATTCTCGGTTGTTGGGGGTCGACGTCGCTGGCACACTGCCGCTCATGTCACACCCCGGTGCTAGACCGAGGGGCAGCGGCCGGTCCTTCCCCCAGGAGGACGACCAAAGATGATCGAGGAAACCTGGGACGAGCGCGAGCTTCCAATCCTTCAGGCGATCTATCGGGCACGCGCCGAAGGCGACGAGGATCTCGACACTGCAGCCCGAACTGCGTTACCCGAGTTAGAGGACCGTATCCTCAAGCAGACGCTCGCGGATCTCGTTGCTGGCGGCTATCTCGACGGGAAGCGCTTGGGCGGATGGGGCTCCGACATCCTCCGCGTGCTCATCAACGACTTAACGCCCTTGGGTTTACGGACAGTCGGGGCCTGGCCTAGCGGCTCCCTCGCTGCCGAGTTCATTAAGGCCCTGACCGATCGCGTCGCGGCGGAGGGCGACCCTGAGCGCCAGAAGCTTTTGACGCGGCTCCTCGAGACGAGCGTCGACGTCGGCAAGGGGGTTCTCGCCGGCGTGCTGACGCACGTCACGACCCGCGGGCTCTAGATGTTCAACCCGCCGCCTCCTAACGACTTCATGGCAGGCAGACCTTTGCCGGGTCTATTGATTGCGCGTCTCGTGGCGGATGGTCTCGAGGAGCTCGCCATCGATCCGGGAGAAAGCGATCTTGCGGGAGCCCAAGGCAACGTCGCTCCCAGCGAAGCCAGTGCGGTGCTTCGTCGGGTCGCGCAGTATCTTCGATTGCTCCCGGAGGACGATCCTCGGATTCAACGCTTGACCGCGCTGAAGCCGACCTATGAAACGTTGGCGGTCGTGTTTGCTCGCGCGGGGGACTGGAAGATCGTTCGCGTTGATCCTGAGACTGGCGAGCAGGACCTTGGGAACCTGCTCGACGTCTTCGCGGCATCGATCGCGGCTCTGAAGAGCTGAAAGATCGTCAGGCGTCGGAGCCTATCTTTATCCTCGCGACGGACCGCCGACCGACTTCCTGGAGCTCGCGACGCACAATCAGTCCGATGCGCTCAGCATCGGCGCCCGGCGCGTGGATGGTCACTGTGTACTGGTTGGTGAAGACGCGAGCGTCGGTCGGTGAGTGCGTCACGCTCGAGGTTCGCGCGACCGCCGCTGAGACGAGGCCGCCCGCATGGAGGCGAGGCCAGCCTTGGAAGAGCCGCAGAAACTCGCCGCGCGAACGGACGTCGTTCATCGCCCGGAGCGTGGGGAGGCCGATGACGTCAACCGCGCGATTCTGCATCATGAACTCGCCGAGACGCGCGACGATCCCTACTTCGCCGGAACCGAATCCGCTGCGATGTAGGCCTCCGGTCACCGGACCGCCGCCGTGCATGATGAGACCCCCCTCGTGAAGGACCTGCTTCACGTAGACAGGATTTCCAGGAGTTGAGCCGATGCCGCTGGGCGTGACTGCGATCGAGATCCCTGAGAGCTCTGCCTTGATGTTCTTCGACAGCTGCGCGGTGACGCCTGCAATCTTTCCGCGGCCGGGGGTCTCGAGCGTGATGGTTGTCTTCTTCTCGCGCGGGATCTTGCCGAGCTCGCTGCGATAGCTGTTGATCTCGCCCCGCAATCCCGGGAAGCGCCGAGCGAGACCCGCGAGGATGCGGTCCAGCGCCGCCGTCTGTGAGGCCTCGTCGGCAGCGACCCTACCGCTCCGGACGCGGGCCTCGACGAGATCCTCCGCCGAGGAGATGAGCGACCGTAACGATTCGTCGTTCGCGCGACCCTTCTCAGTGTTGAGGTCGAGAGTGCGGCCGTTCTCCTTCAGCGAAGCGGCGAGCTCATCGATCGCAGCCTCATAGGTCGAGGTGGCCTCACGGACGCCGAGCACAACCCCAAGGGATCGCTCGAGGACACCCTGGAATGTCTCGATCGCTTGCGAGGTCTGCGCGTAGCGGCCGGCGACCTTAAGTTGTGCATCGCTGAGCTCTCCGAGGGGATCGAGTTGGTCGCGTTCCTCTTCACTCAGCTCGCTGGTGGCCGCTGCGAGCTTCGTCGAAGCCGCGGCAGCGACACCCGATTGAGCGGCAGCCTCTTCGACACTGGCCGCGTATTCGTCGAAGAACTGCTTCGCCTCCTTCGGATCTATCTTCAACGCTTTCGCCATACGCAGGAATGCGGCCTCGGCCTTGTCGGCCGCGCCGCCCCGAACCAGATCCGCGAGCACCGTGTCGATCTGATCAAGATCGCGGGCGGCGAGCTCGAAGGAGCTACGTCCCGGCAGGGGCCGCGAGATGCGGTCGATGAAGCCGCTGATGCCTCGCACGGCGCCCTCGGTCTCGTTGCGGACCACCTTGAGGCTTCGTCCCGACTTTGCGAAGACGTTATCCGCGGAGCCTGTGCCTTCGCTCAGGGCCACAACCGCGGCGGTGAGACGATCGACGGCATGCTCGCCGCGGCCGATGTCGTTGATCTTGTCTCCCAAGAACTGCGCCGCCTTGCCAGCTCCCACCAGGGTGGCGACCAGCCCGCCGGCGCGAGCGAGGCCGGAGAGTGCAGTGCCGGCTCGTCCCGCGAGGCCGGGGATCTTGTCGATCTCCTCCGCGGCCGTGCGCAGCGCGGCACGCATGCCTCTGATCGCAAGTGTGGCACCGACGAGACCAGCGAACGCGGCACCGACGGCGACCACCGGGCCGGGGACGTCCGCGGCCGCTGCAGCCAAATCGCCGAGGACATTGACGATCGGTGCGGTCGATGCCCCAACCTTCTTACGCAGCTCCTCGACGGCATCTCCGGCACGGTTCAGAGCACCTTGGGTGGTTCCAGCGATCGCTTTAGCGCTTCCGCCGAACTCGGTCGTGAGCTCGCGGAGGATGAGCTTCTGCGCTTCGAGCACACGCCCGGATTCGACGAGCACGCGGATCTGTTCCAGCTGCTCCTGAGTGAATGAGACACCGACCCGCCGTAGTGCGGTGACGCCGCGAATCGGATCGTTGAGCGCTTTGCCGAGCTGGATCGCCGATCCGCTCAAGTCTTGGCCGAGGGCGACGCTCATATCGGTTGCGATGGCGACGGCCTGATCGAAGATGTCGTTGCCCTTGCCGAGCTCGTTGCGGACCTGCGTGAACGTCAACAACAGGTTCGCGGCACCCTGGATCGCTTTATCGTCGACCGTCGTCAAATCTTCCAGACGTCCCGCCAGCTTGCCGACCTCGTCGGCGGAGATTCCCGCGGCGGCTCCCGTCGAGCGGATGACGGCGGCGGTCTGCGCGGAGACCTTCTCCGCCTCAGCGAGCGCCTGGATGCTGTCCTTGAAGAAGCTCGAGATCCGCTTCGCGACGAAAGCGCCCCCCAACGCCCCCAGCGCCACGTTCAGACTCGACCCGAACCTGGTGCCGGTCTCCTTGCCCGCGGCCTCGCCGGCGTCGCGCGCCCCCTTGGTGAGCTGGGTCCGTGCGTTCTTCGCGAACGAGCTCGTCGCGCCCGCCCCGGAGTCACCGAGGATCTTCTCGAAACTCCTTCCGATACCCGTACCAGCCTGAGCGAAGTCGCCTTTCATGCGGCCGAGTGCGTCCTTGACTGCGTTCCGGCCGCGTTGCAGATCCTTGGTATCGAGCTTCAGCCGAGAGACGAGCGAGCCGAGGTCAATGTCGGGCATCGGTTATCGCCTAGCCGGCCTCGGCCCGCACATGCGGAAGGGAACGCACGACGGGCGCCTCGCTCACCTTCGCTTCGCTGCTGATCTGGTGCAGGTAGTCGTCGAGCTGCCGCTGCAGCGCTCCGGCACGATCCTGCGCGGTGCGCCGGGTCTGATCGAGCACGTACCAGGCGCCGTGCGCTTCCTTCGCGAGACGCTCGGCCTCTTCGCGCGCCGCGGCGCGGCGGCTGCGTTCCTCCTCGGCCGCTGCGAGCTCTTCCTCTGCGACGAGCGCCTTGAGTTCCTCGAGATGGATCCGCGCCTTGTACAACTCGACTTCGATCGTGAGTTTCTTCGACTCGAGTACTTCACGTTCGGCATTTAGGCGGGTCACGAGCTCGACGTCGCTTGCCTCGAGCGCCGCGCGCTTGCGGCTCGAGAACGACGTCAAGGCCGTCAGGATGTCTTCTTTCGCGGCGTGGATCTTGGCGATCTCCTCTTCGCCAATGGCGATGCGATCCTCAGGTGCCGCAGAGGTCTTCGTAGTCTTCATCGTCATCGCTCCTCCGTCATCGTCCGGCCCTGCGCCGGATCAGGTCGTCGATCGAGTCGCCAGGTCGCTCGAGCTGACCGCGGGCGCCGCCATCCGCGGAACCGTGCCCACCCCGGGACGCCACAAGCGCGGACGTAGTCTGAACCAGCTCGGTGCGGCCGGCACGCGCGCGAATCAGCGCGTCCATGTCTGAGTGAACTCCGGCGGCGCCAGCGGACTGACCCGAGAACATGTGCGGGTGCGCATCTACGAACGGCTTTTATAAGCGCGTCTGCGTTCGTTGGCCGGCCATCCGCGTCGTAGACGAGATCGCCTTCGATTGCCTTCGACAAACCCGGCGCACCGGACCATCCCGAGCGCGTCAACGCCTCGTCGAGGATCCGACCGCGATGTTTCATCTCCCGTGCCTCGAGGTCGCCGATCCGCTCAGCCAACTCATCGCCTGTCATCAGCATCCACTCCTCTCAGACCGAACTAGATCGCGGTGATTGCGCACGCGCTCGCGATCAGCGTTGACCTCGACGTGCGTCTTCTGGGTATGACACGACGAGCACAGCGCCTGAAGGTTCGAACGGCGATCAGGATCCGGCCCCGCCTCGCGTCGGCGCACAATGTGATCCACCTGGGTCGATCGGCGACCACAACGACCGGGCTCGTGTCGACATCGGCCGTACCCGGGACAGCGACACGTCGGCGACTCGACGATTACCGCGTCTCGGATCACCCGCCAGGCCGCGCCATACCCACGCGCCGCCGAAGTGCCCCGACGCTCGTCGGTCTTTTGCCAGCCAGTCCGTTGATGCTTCGGACAGCGGATCCCCGCCGTGATCTGAGAGCAACCAGGCTCGGCACACAGCCGCTTCACCGGCCCACCACCCAACAAAACACCCGGCTGGCAAAAAATGCCTGCTGTTCTGCCCAGCGTTGAAGCAGGCCAGAGGCTAGGTCACCCCGAGTTTCGACGCTGGTGCTACCCCTGGGGGTTCGCGTCGACTGCCAGCGTCCACGCATGAGTCAACTTTCGTCCGCGAAGGCGCGGTCGAACTTCTCGAGCTCCGCCTCGGCCGCGTTCAGCGACTGGACAATCGCATTGCGGCGCGTAGTCGCCGCCCGCCGGGCCGCGTCCGCCTCCTGAAAAAGCTTCTCAGCTGCTTTCAGCCGAACTTGTGCGTCGCGGTAGCGGTCCATCGTCTCATCAATGTCGAGCCGGTGAATCGCGACCCGCAGGCGCGCACGTTCCACCTGGAGATCCAATGCTCGCCGGCGAAGCGTCGCGCGGTTCGCCTCAAAGAATTCACGCTCGCCTTCGAGCTTCACCATGGACTGCGGATCCCCAGCTAGCAGCGCCTCTCGCCGGCGCGTCGCGTATGTCGCCTCCGCCTCATCGATCTTCGCGATCTCAGACGAGACGATCGACCTCTGCTCATCGATTCGCCCTAGCTCGCCTTCAAGCTCATCCTTGGTGGACACCATTGTCGCCGTCATGCCTTCGTCGGGTCCCTGGGCACCTTCGCCACCATTTCGCGCATGTCGTCGGCAGGTGCGAACTGTGCGGCGAGACGGTGGGCGTCTTCAACGTCGGAGGCCAGCACGTGGAGCGCCCGGGCGTCACTCAACCCCAGCCCGTGCTCAAGCGCGATGTCCGCTGCTTCTCGCTCGCTGATCAAGAGTCTCCCTCCCGAAGGTCGCTCATCGGAGCCAGATTCATTTTTCGGCGATTTTTCGGCAAGCACTCTTCGCAATGTTTCCGCGGCCGGCCCCGTCCGCCGCGCATCGCGATCGGTCGGCCGCACCTCACGCAGCTCCGCAGATCAGACGGGCTATCGGCCCGTGATGATGAGATTTGATGGTCAGCGTCCTCCGTCAGCATCCGCGCGGCGACACGGAGAATCCCTCTCGGGATCAAGCCGTCGGACTCGTCGGCAATCTCAAGAAGCTGCCGAACAACCTGCGCGCGCGTCATGGTCGTCACCATCACCATTCCCGCGAAGGCCGATACATCGGTTTCCCGAAACCACCGTCATGCTCAGCAGTCTTCCGGCTGTGACAGGGATGACACAGAGCCTGCAGGTTCTCGATCGCGTCTGTCCCACCCGACGACCGCGGCCGCACATGATCCACCGCCTGCGAAGGAGCGCCACAACGACCAGACCCATGCGGACACCCATAGCCAGGACACGTACACCACGGCGACGCAGCGATCACCCGGTCGCGGATCCGCCGCCAACCCCGGCCGTACCCCCGCCGCGACGCACTCGGCCGCCGCGCCTCCCCACCTCGGCCACGAAGAGTTTCCAGCCGGGGATAAATAACGGAGACCATGGTCTCGGCACGTCTTCGGAGGGGGGCCTCCCCCAGGGTGCGGGGGCGGAGTGGCCAGGCTTGTGCCTCGCCTGGATGGGTTCGGGGGCTGCTCATGCCTCCTCCTCGAGGAGTTCGCGGATCGCGTCGTCGGAGGCGGGGCAGTCGTTCTCGTGCTCCATGACGAGATGACCGATCCCTTGGTCGTCGACGTGGGAGAAACGTGAGATAGCGCCGCAAGTGCATCGACCGCTGACGGTGGCGTGGTTGCGTGTAGCAAGTGCGTTCTTCAGCTCAGTCGAGGACCCATCACGAATCGAGGGGACGAGTATGAGGATCTTCTCATTCTCGCGTTCACGTCGGCGTTGCCGGGCCCGGCGGCCGTTCATGCGGACCTCGGGTGCCGCGCACGTGGAGCGCGCGGACGCGCGGGTCTTACAGACACCCGCGCGCGCCACGCACGCACCCCAACGTGGCTGCAGGCGCCACGCAGGTGCGCACGCGCACTATCCGCGCGCAGGTCAGAACGCATTTGGCTCCTCGACGGGGGGTTGATCGGACGTCTCGGCTGTGATCGAGACCCATTCGAGGCCTTGCGCGGGGTCTCCGAAGCCCTTCGCGCGTTCCATCTTGTCCAGAAGCGCGAGCGCTTCCTGGATCGTTCGACGCTTTAGCGGATGACCGGCTTCGGCGAGCTGATCGCCGATCTCGCGGACCTTCAAGCTGTGTCGCGCGGCATCGAGCACGCTTAGGACGCGCCTCGCGGAGGGTGGTAGGGCTTCGTCGCCGGCGAGTTCGTCCTCTTCGAGCTGCTCGATTTCGTACTCGTAGGGCGAGCTGGCGGTGTCGGGGTTGATCTTGCGGATGCGCCGGCGCACCACGATGGTGAGGTCGGAGATTGCGTCGCCGATGAATGCGAGTCTTCTGGTCACGATCGAAGCTCCGTCTGGTTCGGTGCGTCGGCTGGTGACGTGGATGCTGACGAGTACCCGACCCCACGCGGCGGGGCCGGCGCCGCTCATCCGGTCGCGGTCTGTGCCGCTCCCGCCCTTGCGAAAGTGATGCAGGACGAGGAGCGAGGCGCGGACGGCTTGCGTGAGATGCTGTATCGCCTCGAGGGCGCCGCCCATCTCGACGAGGTCGCTTGATCGTGCTCCCCCAACTGCGAGGTAGAGCGGGTCGAGGATCACCAGCGTGGGCTGGGTGGCGAGGAGTTCTGCTCGAACGATGGCGAGCTGCTCCTGGTCGGTTAGATGGGGGACGCGCAGGCAGACGCGGATCGGTAGATCGTCCAGTTCAAGGTCGCGGCTCTTGGCGATCGCGCGTAGCCGTAGGACGAGATCCTCGTCGTCTCCCTCACCCCAGAAGATCACGACGGGTCCCTGTGCCTCGCAGGGGAACACGCCGAGCCACGCGGTGCCGCTCGCGCCGCTGACGGCAGCGTCGGCGGCGTCCCAGCTCTTCTGCGCCTTGTCGGAGGCCGCCATCACACCGTGCTTTCCAGCAATCCAGACGGGGCGGAACGTGTAACTCCGGGGCGGCCGCGTAGCGATCGCTGCCGCGAGGTCGCGAACCCAATGGAATTCGAGAAGTGGCGGAGCAATCTCTTGGGCGCTCGAGCCGCCGAGGTCCTCGAGCTCGTCGAGAAGCCCGCCCAGTTGATCTTGCGTCAGGGCTTCGACGCCGGCGCCGTTGAGGCCGAGGCGCGCGAGCCGTGAATCACGCCAGCGCGACCGCGCGATCGGTCGACTTGGGAAGACAAGGTCTAGCCGCTGATCGAGGTCGGCGAGTGTTACTCTTCGAGTGAGGTCGTTGTCTCGTGCGCCGTCCTGCCGGGGGCGGCGTTCGTCATTAGGGTCCATCGGTCATGAGCTCCATGCGGAGTTCGTAGGTTCAAGCCGAAACGCCGGCTCGTTCCTCGAGCCAGCGCTTCACCGACTCAACCGGGATCACGATGCGCCGGCCGATCTTGACGACCTTCAGCTCCCCCGCATTGATCGCGCGGTAGAGCTCGTTGCGGCCGATGCGCGTCCGCTCCATGGTCTCCTGCACCGTCCAAGCGAGCTGCTCCACGTTCCGCCTCCTCCCTTGTCATCCCTATGCGCGAGTGTTAAGTTCGGGTGGCAACACTCTGCATGACCGTGGGACCGTGGGCACGCAGGAGGGATTGCACGCTTGAGCAACACCGCGAAGCGCCTCAAAGTCCGTCGCACCTGGGTCCACCTCGGAACCGAGTCAACGGACGTTGACCTCGACGTCGACGCCGGCGACGGATGGACGGCCCGCTACAGACTCACCGAGCAAGACGGAGTCCCGGTCGTTGCCGAGGTGCACGTTTTCCACGGGGACTCGAACGAAGCCCCAGCCTGGGAGGGAACTCTCGATATGCCCTCGGGAGGGCTCACTCGGACACGCCTGCGCGACATTCCCCTTGGTCCTGCCATCGTTCGCGAAGCTTTGAAACGAGTCCAACAGCAGCCATTTCGCGACTTCGTCACCGGCGCCTTCAGTCGAAAGCATCAGCGTCGCGACGCGCACCGTAGGCGGACACGAGGCAAAGAGTTTTACGCCGACCTCGCCGCCCGGTACGTCGAGGCGTACCGAAAGGATCCACGCCGACCGGTCGCGCTCTTGGCGAAGGAACTCGGCTGGAAACGAGATCAAGTAAGAGACGCGCTGAACGACGCGCGGCGAGCCGGGATGCTCACGGGTGCCGGGAAGGGCATCGCCGGCGGCGCGCTCACGGATGCCGCCCTGGCGATCCTCAAGGCCAACAAAGGGAAGGGAAAGCGATGAGGGGACAGAGGGGATCGCTCATCAAGCGCTGCACGCGCCGGGGATGCCGCGCGACGACCCGCAAGCCAGCCTGTCCAAAGTGTGGTGGCCGGTCATTCCGGTGGTATTACGTGCTCGACGATCAACTCCCGGGGCAGACCCGCGACCGCACGTTTAGCACTGGCTATGCGACCTTCACGGAGGCGCAGCAGGCGCTCGCCGACGAGCTCGCGCGCCGCAGCAGCGGCGTCCGTGTTGCACGATCCACAGATACGGTCGCCGATTACTTCGACGAGGTGTGGTTTCCACGCGCACGCGTCGATCTCCGTCCCTCGACGGCGGACGGATATCGGCGTGTGTTTGATCGATATGTGCGCCCGCGGATCGGCACCGTTGCGCTTCAGGAGCTGCGCGCCGATCATCTGAACGCGATCTACACCGAGCTGCTCGCGCGCGGCCTGGCAGCGAACACGATCCGCCACGCGCACATCGTCTTGCTTCGGATGCTCAAAGAAGCCACCCGTACCGATCGTGTCGTGCGAAACGTCGCTGCACTCGCTACGCCCCCGAAGCAGCGACGGCCGGAACCGGACGAGCTCGGGGTTTGGTCGGGTGTGCACTTCCCGACGTTCATCACGGCGGCGGCCGGCGATCGCTACTTCGCCATGTGGCGACTCTTCTGCTCCTCCGGCGCACGCCGCGGCGAAGTCGTGGGTCTCCGCTGGGAAGACCTCGACCTGAAGGCCGGGCGATGGGAGGTCCGCCGGTCACTAACCGTCGTCAATGGCTCGCCCACATGGAGTTCGCCGAAGACCGCCCACGGGCGCCGCACGATCGCGCTCGACGCCGAAGACGTAGGCGCTCTCCGCTGGCATCAGCGTCGGCAACAGGCCGAACGCGCACAGCTCGAAGAAGTCGGTCTCCCCTATCGGGACCACGGGCTTGTGTTCTGCCACGAGGACGGAAGGCCACTGCATCCCAACGTCGTTACGCGCTGGTTCCAAGCGATCCTGGAGCGCGTGCGCGGTCAGGCGCGTGAAGAGGCTCGGGTCGCTGGCGAGAAGGACGCAACTCGACTCGAGGCGGCCGCCGATCGGGCTCTCCCGCGCATCCGCCTGCATGACGTCCGCCACTCCGTCGCGACCGCGCTCCTGTGCGCCGGCGTTCCGGTCAAGGTCGTCAGCGAGCGGCTCGGACACGCCTCTACGGCGTTCACCATGGACGTCTATGCGAGCGTGCTCCCGGACATGCAACGAGACGCGTCGGAGCGCATGTCGGTGATCCTTGGCCGTCTCCCGGTTGACCCAGGGTTGACCCGCGAGGCCTCAACGCGTGTCGCAGGCGATCACGA
>JBASRP010000147.1:0-9089 GCA_049273905.1 Actinomycetota bacterium | reverse complement strand
ACCGAAGGCTGCGCGATGAAGGTCCACGTCCGGCTCTGGGGCGGCCTCACCGAGGTCGCCGGCTTCGCCGAGGACGTGCTCGACGTCGAAGAGGACGCGACGGCCGGCGACGTGCTCTCGATGCTCGAAGCCCGCGCGCCAAACCTCGCCCGTTACCGGTCGCACACGCGCCTCGCGGTCAACGCGGACATCGTGTCGCCCGAGATGCCGCTGGCCGACGGCGACGAGGTGTCGCTGATCCCGCCGGTCGCGGGTGGCGCCGACGAGGACGTGATCGAGATTAGGAAGGGAGTTCTCGACGTGTCGGAAGCGATCGCGTTCGTCACGACGCCGGCGTCCGGCGGCGTGGGCGTGTTCGCCGGCGTCGTGCGCGACCTCAACGACGGCAACGCGGTCGCCGAGATCGACTACACGGCCTTCGACCAGATGGCGCTCAAAGAGATGCACGCGGTCGTCGACGAGGCGCGCGCGAGGTGGGATCTGCATCGCGTCTGGGTGACGCACTCGGTGGGGCGCCTCCGCGTCGGCGACGTCAGCGTCGTCGTCGCCACATCGTCGACGCATCGCGCGGAAGCCTTGGAAGCGTGCCGCGCGATCATCGACGGCGTGAAGGAACGGGCCACGATCTGGAAACAAGAGTTCGGGCCCGACGGCACGCGGTGGGTCAACCTTCCGGAGCCGGCTCCCATCCCGCCGCAAGCTCGCTGATCGCGTCGACCGCGGCGCGCAGATCGAAGCTCCCACCCGTCGCCTCCGCGCGGCCGGCGGCCCGGCCGATCAAGTAGGAGGTCAGCGGCGCCAGGTACCGCACCCCCGTCGCATCGGCGGTCACCTTGGTGACGCGCAGCAAGCTGCGCACCTCCGCGTCTGCCGGGGGCGCGAGCGCCGGCCCGCTCCCCACCAGCCGGGCGCCGACCGCTTCCAGCCAGGCCTGCTCCATCTGCGAGGTGTCCATCGCCCGCCTCCCCTTGATCGTCTGGTGGTAGCGTCGCAGCAATGGATGGTGCCACGGGAGGCCTCGGAGCCGTCGTTCTCGCCGGCGGGCGGTCCGCGCGCATGGGCACCGACAAAGCCCTGATGGACTTCTGCGGCCGTCGGATGATCGATCACGTCGTCGAGCGGCTCGGCGCGCTGACCGACCGCGTCGTCGTCGTGACGAAGCGCCGCGACGACCTCGGGCCGCTGCCGGCGGTGGTCCTTGAGGACGAAGAGCCTCACCTCGGCCCGCTCCCCGCGCTGATCGCCGGGCTGCGCGTCACCGGCGAACAGCGGAACGTCGTCGTGGCGTGCGACATGCCGTTCCTGAATGTGGACCTCTTGCGCCGGCTCGCCGGGACCCTCGAAGACGACACCGACGCCGTGGTCCCCACGACCGCCGAGGGCGCGCAGCCTCTGCACGCCGCCTACGGCGACTGCGCGATCGAGAACCTCCTTTCCGCGACGGCCGCCGGCGAGCGGTCCCTGAAAGGCTCGCTCGCGCGGCTCCGGATACGATGGTTCCCTGAAGAGGAGTGGAAACCGATCGATCCGGACGGACGCTCCTTCCTGAACGTGAACACGCCCGACGAGCTCCAGAACGCCATCGCCCTACAGACGACGACATGAGCGCAGACCCAATCCTCGACCGCTTCGGACGCGTCGCGACCGACCTCCGCGTGTCGGTCACCGACCGCTGCAACCTGCGCTGCACGTACTGCATGCCGCCGGAGGGCGTTGAATGGCTGCCGCGGTCCGAGATCCTCGATTACGAGGAGATCGCGCGGCTGGTGGGCGTCTTCCACGGCATGGGCGTCCGCACGGTGCGGCTCACCGGCGGCGAGCCGACAGTCCGCAGAGACGTCGCCGTCCTCGTCGCGAAGATCCGCGACGTGGCGCCCGACGTGGACCTGTCGATGACCACCAACGGGCTGATGCTGGACGAGCTTGCCAAGCCTCTGGCCGCCGCCGGCCTCGATCGCGTCAACGTCTCGGTCGACTCGCTGCTGCAGCACCGGTTCGCCGAGATGACGCGACGCGACGCGCTCGATCGCGTTTTCGCGGGGCTGCGCGCGGCCGACGAGGCGGGCCTGACGCCGATCAAGCTGAACTGTGTCGTCCTGCGCGCCACGAACGAGGACGAGGTCGCGGACTTCGCCGCGTACGCGCGCGCGACCGGCTACGAGATCCGCTTCATCGAATACATGCCGCTCGACGCGCAGCACGCGTGGGAGCGCGCGAAGGTCGTTCCCTCGAGGGAGGTCCTCGCACGCATCGCGGACCGGTTCCCGTTGATCCCCGAGGAAGCCCACGGACCGGCTCCTGCGACGACGTACCGCTTCGCGGACGGCGCGCCGGGCAGCGTCGGTGTGATCGCGTCGGTGACGGAGCCATTCTGCGAATCGTGCGACCGGATGCGTATCACCGCCGACGGGCAGTTCCGCACATGTCTTTTCGCGCTGACCGAGACCGACCTGCGCGGCGCCCTCCGCTCCGGCGCTACCGACGACGCGATCGAGGGCCTTGTCCGCGCCGCGATGTGGGACAAGGGGCCGGGTCACCGGATCAACCACCCCGACTTCGTCCAGCCGGGCCGCGCGATGTCCGCCATCGGCGGCTGAGCCCCGCTCCAGGGGTTTACACTGTTTCTACCGGGCTAACGGCTTGACTTAGGGTCCACACCCGACCAATATGGTCGGAAATCCCACGTCACACGCCTGACGGATGCCGTGGGTTTCCATCTAACGAACAGGGAAAACCGTGACCATCGCCGCCGAAGAGCTGCCCTCTCTCGAAGCGCTCGACGCCCAAGAGCTGCTCGCCTGGGCGCTCGGCGAGTTCCACCCGCGGATCGCGATCTCGGCGTCGTTCCAGGCCGAGTCGATGGTGCTGATCGACATGGCCACCAAGATCAAGCCGGACGTTCGCATCTTCACGCTCGACACGGGTCGGCTGCCGCAGGCGACGCACGAGCTGATCGATCAGGTCCGCCACCGCTACGACATCAAGATCGACGTTCACGTGCCGGACACGGCGCGCGTGCAGGCGATGGTGCGCCAGCACGGGATGAACCTCTTCACACGGCACCAGACGCTGCGCATGCTGTGCTGCCACATCCGCAAGGTCGAGCCGCTGCGCCGCGCGCTGTCCGACCTCGACGGGTGGATCACCGGGCTCCGCCGCGATCAGAGCACGACGCGCGCCGATACGCCGAAGGTTCTCGTCGATGAGGACCACGGCGGGATCATCAAGGTGAACCCGGTGGCCGACTGGACGCGCGACGACGTCTGGGCCTACATCCGCAAGAACAACGTCCCCTACAACGCGCTCTACGATCAGGGCTACACCTCGATCGGTTGCGATCCGTGCACGCGCGCGCACTCCCCCGGCGAGGACGAGCGCGCGGGACGCTGGTGGTGGGAGAACTCCGACTACAAGGAATGCGGACTCCACCAGGCGATGCCGCACGAACGTTTCGATCAAGAGCTCGAGTGGATCGACGAGACCACCAAGTCACAGCCATGACCGCTCCAGACTCCGGCCGCCCCGAATCCCACCGACGCGCGGCCGAAGAACGCGCCAAGCGCACCACCACGCGCCCGAAGCGCGGGCAAGGCCAGTGGAAGCTCGGCTACTACGAGCCGCTGAACCTGCCCGAACAGACGAAGCGCGACGACGACGGGCTCAACGTGCGCCAGCGCATCGAGACGATCTACGCGAAGCAGGGGTTCCGTTCGATCGCGCCGCCCGATCTGCGCTCCCGTTTCCGCTGGTGGGGGCTCTACACGCAGCGGAAACAGGGCGCTCCTGCGGGCATCACCGCCACCGCCGAGCCCGAGGAGCTGGAGGACGAGTTCTTCATGCTCCGGATCCGCATCGCCGGGGGAATGCTCAACGCGGAGCAGCTCCGCGCGATCGGATGGATCTCGGAGCGGTTCGGCCGCGACGTCGCAGACGTCACCGACCGCCAGAACGTTCAGCTGCACTGGATCCGCATCGAGGACGTGCCGCGCATCTTCGAGGAGATCGAACGCGTCGGACTGACGACGTGCGAAGCGTGCGGAGACACGCCGCGGAACTTCCTCGGTTGCCCGCTGGCTGGTGTCGATCACGACGAGATCATCGACGCGTCACCCTTCATCGAGCTCACGCACAAGAAATTCGTAGGAGATCCCGCTTTCTCGAACCTCCCGCGCAAGTACAAGACCTCGATGGCAGGGTGCGTCCAGCAGTGCGCGCAGCACGAGATCAACGACATCTCGTACGTCGGCGTGAACGGTCCGGACGGCAAGCCCGGATTCGACCTGTGGGTCGGCGGCGGTCTCGGGCCGAACCCGCACTTCGCGAGGCGCCTCGGCGTGTTCGTCGACCCCCGGCAGGTGCCCGACGTGTGGGCCGCGGTCACCGGGACGTTCCGCGACTACGGCTACCGGCGCTCGCGGAACCGCGCGCGGCTCAAGTTCCTCATGGCCGACTGGGGTCCGGAGAAGTTCCGCGACATCATGCAGAACGAGTACCTCGGCTACGCGTTGCCCGACGGCGAGGCGCCGCCGCCTTCGGTCGCCGGACAACGCGACCACGTCGGCGTTTTCGAACAGAAGGACGGCCGGCTCTACGTCGGTTTCGCGCCGAAGGCCGGGCGGATCTACGGGCATCAGCTCACGGCGGTCGCGAACCTCGCCGAGGAGTACGGGTCGGGCCGCACGCGGACGACGACGCAGCAGAAGATGGTGATCGTCGACGTCGCGCCGGACCGGGTGGAGGAGCTCGTCTCCGCTCTGGAAGCGGAAGACCTGCGCGTCCGGCCGAGTGCCTTCCGGCGCGGGACGATGGCCTGCACCGGCATCGAGTTCTGCAAGCTGGCGCTCGCCGAGACGAAGATGCGCGCGCAGCAGCTGTACCAGGAGCTCGAAGAGCGTCTCCCCGACTTCGACGAGGACATCCGGATCAACGTGAACGGCTGCCCGAACTCGTGCGCGCGCTTCCAGATCGCCGACATCGGGTTGATGGGCGCCGTCATGTCGCGGACGAACGGCACCAAGTCGGACGGGTTCCTCGTGCACCTTGGAGGGCATCTCGGCGACGGACACGCGTTCGGACGCAAGGCGCGCGGTGTGCGCGTGTTCGGGGAGGACCTCACCGACTACGTCGAGACGCTGTTGCGCCGGTACCAAGTGCGCCGGAACGGGCACAAGAACTTCGCCGACTTCGTGAACGGACTCTCGGACGCCGAGCTGACCGAGTTCGCGACCCCCGCAGTGCGATGAGCGCGACCGCCGCCGCGCACTCCGGCGAGTCACCGACGCCGCGCGCGCAGCCGTACTACTGCCCGTACTGCGGCGAGCAAGACATCCGGCCCGCCGAAGAGGCCGGCACGTACCACTGCTCCACTTGCGACCGATTGTGGAAGCTCGAGTTCCGGCGCTTGGGCGCGCCGGAGGACGCGTAAGGAGGAAGGGATGCCCTCGATCACCGGGGAAGCGAAGATCGACGGAGCGCCGGCCGGCGGCGTGTACCTGCGCCTGGCCGGCCCGTCGGGCGAATTCGTCTCCGAGCAGTACACGAAGGACGACGGGAAGTTCACGTTCCACGTCGCCGAAGGCTCGTGGACGCTCGAGGCCAAGGCCGCCGGCGCGTCGACGCTGACGCAGACGGTTCAGGTCGCGAGTGGCGGCGACGAGGCGATCTCGGTCGACCTGAAGCGCGCGGGCTAGTAACTCTCTTGCGAGGCCCCGCCGCAACGCGGCGGGGCTTTCTCACGCTGGTAATCTTCTGGCGGCCCGCCCGGGCCGGACGGAGCGGAGGTCGGAGAAGTGCCTGAAGTCGTCGCCGTACGGAAGAAAGAATCCGACGATCGGACGCACGATCACGTCGACCTCGTCGGCTATCACACCGACCATCTCACGAGCGGCGAGCCGATCATGATCTCCGTCGACAGAGCCATCTCTCTCATGCTCGTCGAGCGCCTCTGGATCAAGACACCAGAGGGCGAATCGGACGTCGTCAAGGGCAAGTGCAGCGTCTGCGGCCACGAGCCGTATTTGAGGACCGCCGCGGACGCGGAGAAAGAAGAGAAGCTCCTCGCACTCCCCGACATGTGACGTTTTAGTCAACCCTTTAGAGTTCACGCGCTCTTTACATCCGAGAAACTCGGCTGCAACCTCGCCTCGCTATCTTTGTGCGCGGGAGGAGGTGATGCCATGGAGATGCTGTTGGAGCGACTCGAGGACGTCGAAGACGACCTCATGACCCGCGCCTTCCTCTACGACTTCCCGACCGCATATCGGGAAGGCGTCGAAGCGGCTCTCGTCGCCGTGAAAGCCGTTCTCGCGAAGACGACCGTCGCCGCGTAGAACCGCTAGAGCTTCGGACGCGCGCGCTCGATGATGGCGCCGGCGTCCACGCCGTGGGGCAGCGTGCCGAAGGCACGGCCCCAGTCGCCCGCCAGACGAGAAGCGCAGAAGGCGTCGGCGACCGTCGGGTCGCCGAACCGAAGAAGCAATGATCCCTGGAGGGCGAGCGCCATCCGCTCGACGATCCGCCGGGCCCGGCCTTCGATCCCTTCGATCTCGCCGAGCTCCTTCTTGGTGGCGGCGACGTGCTCAACGAGCCGCGGGTCCGCGCCGGAGGCCTCGTCGACCTCCGCGAAGAACGCGTCGATCGTGGCCGGCGTCTTCGCCATCGCGCGCAGCACGTCGAGACAGATCACGTTGCCGGAGCCTTCCCAGATCGAGTTGAGCGGGCTCTCGCGCAGCAGACGCGGCATGCCCGAGTCCTCGACGTAGCCGTTACCGCCGAAACATTCGAGCGCCTCGCCGACCTGAGCCGGCGCCCGCTTCGAGACCCAGTACTTCGACACGGCGGTCGCGATCCGGCGGAAGAGAAGCTCGTTCTCGTCTTCGTTCGCGACGTCGTACGCGCGCGCGAGCCGCATCATCGTCACTGTCGCGGCCTCCGACTCGACGGCGATGTCGGCGAGCACGTTGCGCATCAGCGGCTGGTCGACGAGCGCCTTGCCGAACGCCGAGCGGTAGGTGGTGTGATGCGTCGCCTGCGCGACGGCCTGGCGCATCAGGGCCGAGGAGCCGATCACGCAATCGAGGCGCGTGTGGTTGACCATCTCGATGATCGTCGGGACGCCGCGGCCTTCCTCCCCGACCATCCACGCGTGCGCGCCGTTGAACTCGACCTCGCTCGAGGCGTTGGAGCGGTTCCCGAGCTTGTCCTTCAGGCGCTGGAGATGGAATGCGTTGCGCGTTCCGTCGGGCAGCCAGCGCGGCAGCAGGAAACACGACAAGCCGCGCGGCGCCTGCGCGAGGACAAGGAACGCGTCGCACATCGGCGCCGAGCAGAACCACTTGTGCCCGGTGATCACGTACTCGCCGCCGGGCCCGCCGCCGTTCGCGGGCTCGGCGCGGGTCGTGTTCGCGCGCACGTCAGAGCCGCCTTGCTTCTCGGTCATCGCCATCCCGCACAGCGCGCCGCTCTTCTCCGACGCGGGGATGAAGCGCTGGTCGTACACGAGCGACGTGAAGCGCGGCTCCCAGACCTCCGCCAGCTCCGGCTGCTTCCGTAGCGCGGGGATCACCGAGTACGTCATCGACACAGGACAGCCGTGCCCGGCGTCGGTCTGCCACGTCATGAAGAGCGCCGCGCGCGCGACGTGCCCGCCGGGCCGCTTCTCGCGCCACGGCAGCGCGTGCAGGCCTTCCTCGATCGCGACGTCGAGCAGCCGATGCCACGAGGGATGGAACTCGACCTCGTCGATCCGGTTGCCGTAGCGGTCGTGCGTGCGCAGGACGGGGGTGTTGACGTTCACCTGTCGGCCCCACTCCTGGGCTTGCTCGCCACCGGCGAGGTCGCCGAGGCGGCGGCAAGCGTCTTCCGCCCACCCGGCGCCTTCGCGCTGGAGCGCTTCGGAGAGCGCGCGGTCCGACTCGAAGGTGTTGTAGCCGACGAGCGGCGGCGGCTGGTTGGTCACGTCGTGGGTTCCCATCTGGCTCCAACTGTACCGGAGGCTCTGCGTAGTATGGGGCTGTGGAACTGACGGGACGCGCCATGATCGGCACCGTGGTCTCGGCCGAGCCCTTGGAGGGCGCGAAGAAGCCCGCCTACGTCCTCGAGATCGACTTCGGCGACGCCGGGAAGAAGCGCTCGAGCGCGCAGATCACGGACCTCTACGAACCGAAGGACCTCGTCGGGTCGCAGGTCGTGGCCCTCGTCGATCTGCCGGCGAAGAAGATCGCCGGCGTCGATTCGGAGTGTCTCGTCCTGGGCGTGCCGACGCTCGAAGGGGTCGTCCTGCTTCGGCCGGACAGGGATGTCGTGAACGGCCTGGAGGTCTTCTAGCCGGCGCGCCAGCCCTCGAAGGCGTGCAGCAGCTCCGCCTTCATCGGCTCCGGCAAGGACTCCTCGGTTAGGCGTCCGCTCGCCTCGATGATGAAGCGCATCTGCTCGACGTAGGCGGTGCAGCCGTCGCACGCGTCGAGGTGCTTCTCGACGCGCTTGCGGAGCCGGCGGGGAAGCGTCCCCTCCAGGTACTCCGTTATGAGCTCAACGAGCTCCCTGCACGCCAGCCCCTTGGCCACTATGCCTGCCCTTCCTCGAGGTACAGCTCCAAAGCACGGCGCACCTTCGACCGCGCGCGATGGAGAAGCACCCTCTGATTCGTCTCCGTCAGGTCGAGCACGTTACAGACCTCATCCGAGCTCAAGCCCTGCGTGTCGCGCATCGTGATGACGGCGCGCTGCGCCGGCGGAAGCTCCTCGATCGCCTTGTCGATCACCATCAGCGTTTCTTGTGAGAGCAAGCGCTCCTCCGGGACGTCGCCGATCGACCGAGGCGGGAACTGCCACGCGCCGCCGCTTTCGTGGTTCGGCGGGAAGAACCGATCGGGGTCGACGGCCGGAGTGTCCGCTTCATCGCCGGTGAGAGATGAGAACGGAACGCTGCGGCCCTCTCGTTCGCCGCGGGTCTTCGCCACGTTCGTGAGGATCCGGAAGATCCAGGTCTTGAGCGACGACCGCCCCTCGAACCGCTTCAGACCGTTGAGGACGCCGAGCCACGCTTCCTGGACAACCTCCTCGGCGACGGCTCGCGTCCGGACGTACATC
>JBASRP010000123.1:0-6305 GCA_049273905.1 Actinomycetota bacterium | reverse complement strand
AGAGGGAGCAGCGGCAGCGCGTCGTGCTGCGTATATCCGAGATCGCCCCACGCGAACCCGCCGAGCGGCCACCGTGCCCGCGCGACCTCGAGCGCCGTGAACAGCAGCGGCGTAGCCACGAGCCGCCCGGCCGTTCCCCTCGACGCCCACGCGGAGAACCATCCGAACACCGCAAAGAACAGCGCCTGCCCGACGACCAACACGCTCCACGGCAAGAAACCGAAGAGCGAGATCCACCAGATCAGGGGCCCCATGTAAGCGAGCCCGAACACCAGGCCGATCAGGAACCCGGCGCGACCGCGCGCGCCGCGCAGCGCGAGCAGCAGCGGGATCAGGGCCCCGTAGCTCGCCCAGCCGATGTCGAGCGGCGGGAGCGCGAGGAACGCCAGACCCCCGGAGATGAGGGCGAGCAGGAGGCGGAGCCGGAGTCGCCAGGCGTCGGGGTTCAGTCTGTCCTCCGCGCCGGTCGGGGGATGTCGCGGGGCTCTCTTACCCCGCGCAGTCCCGGCAGAGCATCTTCTTCTTGTCGGCGAGCTGGCTCTTGTGCTTCACGAGGAAGCAGTTGCGGCAGGTGAACTCGTTGGACTGCTGGGGAAGGACCTTGATGGCGAGCGTCTCCGCTTTTTCGTCGCCCCGGGCCAGGTCGAGGACGGACTCGTCCTCTTCCTCCCCCGGCTTGTCCTCGGCGCGCCGGGCGAGCAGCTCCTCGAGACTGGTCTCGCCTACGTTCTCTTCCTCTTCGTCGCGCACTGGCTCTCCTAACTAGTGGGTCGAGGCCCGCGCTTTATAACGCAGGCCAGGAGTCCCCGCAACGCTCCGGCGGCCTTCCCTATTCCCGGCTTAGACCACCGAGACACGCGACCCGGTCACAGGGTCTTTGGAGATCTCGATCCGGACCGGGAAATGTTCCTTGAGCTCCTCGATGTGGGTGATGACCAGGACCGTCCGGAACTCGCTGCGGACCCGCATAACCGCCTCCAGGAGCCGGAGCCGACCCTCGGTGTCCTGGCTGCCGAAGCCTTCGTCGATCACCAGCGTTTCGAGCCGGGCCCCGGCCCGGGTGGCCAGGAGGTGCGACAAGGCCACCCGCAAAGCGAAATCGATCCGGAGGCGTTCACCGCCCGAATACATCTCGTACGGCCTCTTGCCGCTCGCGTCGTAGACGCTGATCTCGAGCGTTTCCTTGAGCTTGCCGCCCTTGGTCTCGCGGATGGGGTCGATCGAGATCGTGAACTGGCCGTCCGACAGCAGCGCGAGAAGGCGGTTCGCTTCCTGGCCGAGCTCCGGGATGGCGTTGCCGATGATCCGCGCCGGGATGCCATCGCGCCCGAACGCCTTCGCGAGCTTCTCGTAAAGTCGCGCGAGCTTCTTCGCCGCCGCCAGCGCCTTTCTCTCTTCAGCTGCGGCCGCTTCCTCACGTTGGAGCACGTCGAGCGCGTGCGTGCACGCCGCGAGGGTCCGCCCCGTCTCGTCGACCAACGTCTGCGCGGCCGCGCGTGTCCGCTCGGCGATCGCGTGCTCTTCCACCAGAGCCGGCAGACGGGCGAGCCTCTCCCCCATCGCCGTCAGGTCTTTGATCGCCGCGGCCGTCGCAGCCCGCGCACGCTCGGCGCGTTCCGTCGCCGATCCGATCTGCTTCCCGCAGGCGTCGAGCGCTGCCGCCGCTTCTCGCGCAGTCGCGATCGCGCGCTCGGCTTTCCGGGCGTTGTCGAGAGCTTTCTTGAGGATCTGGTAGGCCTTCGCGTCGAATCCGACGGCCGCGAGCTCCTCGCGCACTCGCGCGAGCTTCTCGCGTTCCGGGGCGGCGTAGTCGTCGGCTTTCAGTCGCTCCGCGATCTCGGTTGCCGCGCGGCGCGCTGCATCGAGCTCGCCACGCGCCGTCGCCATGCGTTCGAGCTGCTGCTCGAGGGCCGCCGCCTGTGCGGCGATCTTCTCCCGCGTCTCGAGCGCGGCCTTGAGCGCTTTCCCCTCGGCGTCGACGGTGGCGAGCTCGGCGGCGAGCGCCTTGGTTTCTTTCGTCGCGGTCCGGTCCGCGATGGTGAGCGTGCGCTGGCGCGCCCCGAAGGAGGCCTTGACCTCCCTCCTGTGCGCCGGCGTGAGGTCCTGTCCGCACAGCGGACACCCGCCCCCCGGCGTCGTCAGCAGGGCGAGCTTCTCTTCGATCTCGTCACGCTCGGTCGCGCGGCCCTGCGTTTCGGCGTCGATCGTGGCCCGACGTTCACGGATCTCGCTTCGGCGTGCGAGCAACCGCTCCCGTTCCGCGGCCGCTTCGTCGGACGACGCGACCTCGGCGCGGGCCCGGTCGAGGAGTGCGCGCGCATCCTTCTCCGCCGCGAGTTCCTTCTCCAGCCGCCCCGCGGCGCGCTCATGACCGAGTCGTTCAGCGTCGAGACGCGAGCGCTCCTCACCGAGTCGCCCCTCGAGCGATGCGGCTTCGGCGGTCAGTTCGTCGTGCCGAGTACGCGCCTCGGTGAGCCGAGTTTCTTCACGCTCGAGGGCGGGAACCTGCGCCGCCTCCTTCTTCACGTGCGCGTCGACCTTGACCGCAGCGCCGAGCTCGGACTCGCGCTGTTTGAGCCGGGCGATCTCCGCTTCCTCGTCAGCGAGCGTGCCGGTTGCCTCGTCGCGGCGCTTCTCGGTTTCTCGCGCGGTCGCCTCCAGGGCACGCAGCTCGGTGAGGCTTCCTTGCAAGGTCTTCGGGGCGGCATCCGCGTCGGCGCGGTCCGCTTCGGCGCGGGTCAGCGCGACGGTCGCCTCGGTCTTCCGGCGCTCGAGGTCCTCGCGCTCCGCCAGGTCGCGCTCGAGCCGGTCGAGCGCACGCGTGTGCGCTTCGGCGTCGGCCTGCGCTTCCTTCTTCTTCGCGCGCGCGTGGTCGGCAAGGCGCTCGTAGACCTCGAGCCCGAGGATCTTAGCCAGCACGTCCTTGCGCTCACGCGGTTCCAGACGCGTGAACGTGTCGGCGCGGCCCTGGAGGATGAACGCGCTCGCAACGAACGTTTCGTAGTCCATGCGCAAGCGCTCGATGATGCGGTCCTGGGTGTCTCGTTTCCCCTCCCCCGCCATGTCCGTCCACGAGCCATCGGCCGCCTGCACACTGAACCCGATGTCGCCCTTGCCGTTGCGCCACCGTGTCCGGACGACGCGGAACGTCTGCCCTTCGAGCCCGAACGTGAACTCCACGCTCATCGCGTCGGCGCCGTCGCGGATGAGGCGCTCCTGATCGTGTCCGCTCTCGCACCCGCGAGCTTTCCCCCACAGCGACCACGTGATCGCGTCGAGGAGCGCGCTCTTCCCGTTGCCGTTCGATCCCGACAGGCACGCGAGATGCACGGTTTCGAGGTCGAGCGGCTCCGGCATCTCCTTGTAAGAGAGGAAGTTCGTGAGATTCAGCCGTAGCGGGATCACGGACCGGCTCCCGACACGACGTCGTTGATCAGCTCGCGGCCGAGCCGGAGGAGGTCGTCGGCGTCGGTCGCAAATTCCGACCGAACGTATTCCTCGAGCGCTTGCGCCTCGGAGAGCTGGCCCTGGAACCGCGGGTCGCGCAGAGAGACCTGCTCCTGCTCGTAGATCGGCTGCACGCGGGCGTCGTAGGCCGGCGCGAGCGCCCGCCGCACCGCTTCTTGGTCGATCGTCCCGTAGAGGTCGCGCGGGGCCGTCACGCGAACGCGGACGATGGCGTCGGCGATGTCGCTCTTCGCGATCTCCGACACCACGCTTTCGGTCGGCCGGTCGGTCGAGGGCGTCGCGGTCACGGTGACGAAACGGCGGGTGTTGAGGCTATCGTGTTCGAAGTGCGGCTCGCGGATGAGGCGGCCGTTCTCCATGTCCACGATGTAGAAGCCCTTGTTCTCTTTCTCCTCGCCGAAGTCGACGCGCTCGAGAGAGCCGCTGTACGCGGCGTAGGTGCCGTTGCGCCAGTCGTCGGAGAGCGTTTGCGGCTTATGGATGTGCCCGAGCGCCACGTACGGGAACGCGCGGTGCGCGAGGCTCGACAGCGGGATCTGGAAGTCGCTCACGCCGTAGAGCTCCTGCGCGGTCGAGACGTTGGCTTTGTCGACGTGCAGGTGGGCCGTCATCACGACCGGGACGCTCGGGTTGATCTGTTCGGCGAGGGCGTTCACCTTCGCCGCCACGAGCGCGTTGATCTCGTCGTCGATCTGCGTCGGGCTGATCGGACGGTCGATCTGGGAAAGGAGCGCGCTGCGCCAGAAGTGCGGCATCGCCGCGATCTGGAGCCGCTCTCCTTTCGCGGTGTCGACCGTGTAGACGCCGGCGCGCTCGGCGACGACGACGTTGTCGACCTCGAGCGCCGGATAGACGCTGAACGCGGTGACGTTCGCAATCATCCGGGGGAGGTCGTGGTTGCCGGCGAGGAGGAAGACCTGCACGCCGGCCTTCGCGAGGCGCCAGACGCGCTCGGCGAGCATCTTCTGCACGGTCGGGCTCGGGTGCGCGTTCTTGAACGCGTCGCCGGCGAACAGGACGACGTCGACCTCGTTCCCGAGGGCGAAGTCGATCAGCTCGTCGAAGCGATCGGCGAAGTCGTGGATCCGTTGGTTGATCCCCGTCTCGGGGTTCGGCTTCCCGTACGAGTCCGAGCCGAGGTGGTAATCGGAGAAGTGAAGGATCCGGATCATGCGTCCGGCGCGGACCCCCCTCCCCTGCCGGCCCAGGGGTCGGCACCGGCCAGGACGCCGGCCGCGCGGCGGCGAACGTCCTGGAAGAACCGGTAGTAGTCGTCGACGTCGATAACGATGGGCATGGGCAGCGCGTAGCCGGTGAGCAACACCTGCTTCTTGGGCTCGAGGTTGTTCAGCAGCACGCGCATCGCGCCGGCGTCCGGCATCCCGGCAAGCGCCGCTTGCTGGTCCTTCTCGTCGTCGAGGGACGCGATGATCCGCGTTCCAAGCTGCGAGCGGACCTCCTCGTCGATCCCGCTCGGACGCTGGTCGACGACGAGCAGGCCCACGTTGTACTTCCGCATCTCGCGGGCGATCGTCCCGAAGATCGAATGGCTCGAGACGTCGGACGACAAGAACTTGTGGGCCTCCTCGATCGTGATCACGAGTTGCGGTGGATGGTCGCGCCGGCCGTCGGCCGAGGCCGCCTCCTTCTCTACCGACCAGCGCTCGTGGATCCGACGCGTGAGGATGTTCGCGACGAGCATGTACGCGAGCATGCTTCCGGTCTGGCGGCCGAACTCGATGACGACGTGGCGTCCGGCGAGCAGGCCCTTGACGATCCGCTCGACGGAATCGTCCGTCCCTTCTTCTTTCAGGAACGGCAGCTTCTTCAGGCGCCGCAGGTTGCGCTGGAGGCTCTGGAGCGCGCCGGTGTGGAGGTTGTGGTCTTTGGCGAACTCTTCCATCACGCCGGGTCCGGATAGTTCGAGGAACTCCAGCAGCCACCGTTTGCCGAGGTGGTGCTGCAGTGCCTCGGCGTGCGTTAGCCCGGCGTCGGTGAGGCGGAGCTCGTCACGGATCAGCGCGAGGTCGTCGACCTCGATGTCGTCGAACGCGATGTGGACTTCGTAGTCGGGGGTGACCTTGCGGCGCGCGCTCGACGCCGGGTCGAGCGTGAAGATCAGGACCTCCGAGTCGAACGCCTGCTTCAAGCTCGGCGCGGCTTGGCGCGTGTCCTCGTCGTAGGACTCCCAGCCGTACTCGTTGTGCATGTCGAAGATCAGGTTCACAGCGGCCCGGCTACGGACGAGCCCGGCCAGCACCATGCGGACAAGGAACGATTTGCCGGTCCCCGTCTTCCCGAAAACGCCGTTCGAGCGCTCGACGAAGCGCTCGAGGTCGAGGCAGACGGCGGCCTCCATCTCGAGCGGCGAGCCGATCCGCATCATCGTCTCGCCGGGCTCGCCGAAGACCAGTGCTACGTCGTCATCGGTCGCCTCGGCGACGCGCGAGAAGTGCCCGGGGATCGTTTTCACCGGATGGACCTGGCCGTCGTCGCGCTCGAGCATCAGCTTCGGCTTCAGCTCGACGGTCACGTACGTCTGGGTCCCGGCGAGCGACGTGCGCGCCAGGTCCAGGGCGGGCGGAGGAGCCTTCAGGACGGCCGGGTTGGCCGCCTCGAGCTTCACGTCGTGCACGCTCGAGAAGAACCGGTTCCGCGCGCCCTCGACGACGACGAAGCGGCCGACGCGCAGGTCTTCGACGTCGGCGTCGTCGGCCAGCCGCGCGACGAGGCCGTCCAGGAGCGAGCCCTGGATCACGTGGGCGATCGTCTTGCGCTGGAACGGCTTGCGGCCGTTGCCGCTCGTCATGAAAGCCTCCGCACGATCGACATCGCGG
>JBASRP010000098.1:0-8121 GCA_049273905.1 Actinomycetota bacterium | reverse complement strand
GGTCATCCCCGCGGCCGAGCAAAAGCTGAAGCGTCCCTTCCGGCATGAGTCCTGATTCGAGGATCTGCCGAACGACCAGTTCGGTGAGGTACGCGGTTGGAGTGGCAGGCTTTACGATCGTTGGGATCCCGGCCAAGAACGCCGGAGCCAACTTCTCAAGGAAGCCCCAGCAGGGGAAGTTGAATGCATTGACTTGAAGGGCCACGCCCTCACGGGACGTGAAGACGTGCTGACCGTAGAACGATCCCTTCTTTCCGATCTGTTCAGGGGGTCCATCAAGGTAGACGGTGTCATCGGGCAGCTCGCGGCGTCCCTTGCTTGCGTAGGAGAAGAGTGTGCCGATCCCGCCATCGATATCGATCGCGGAGTCCGGGCGCGTCGCTCCGGTATGCAGGGAGAGTGCGTAGAGTTCTTTCTTCTTCTCCGTCAGAAGGGTCGCCAGAGACTTCAGGATGGCCGCGCGCTCGTGGAACGTCCGAGATCGAAGACCGGGCCCGCCCACCTTGCGTGCATGATCGATGACGGTTCGCGCGTCTATCCCCGCAGAGGCAACGCGAGCGACGTCTTCCCCGGTGGCAGCATCTCGAACGACGACCCCTTCGTCCCGTGGGGCTCGCCATGAACCGGCCAGATAGCTCTCCAACGCCTTGACCATCTCATCTCCTCACCGAGTGCCGGACGCGATCAGAAGACCGGAACGATATCTCCGGGCGAGATCTCCCCGACGTCGACCCCATCGAGATCCAGTTCGGGGATCGCCGGAAAGGCGATCCCCCACCGCTCCACGATGGATCGAACCCGCGCGAGAGCGGCGCGCCAGTTCTCTGCTTGCTCGTCGTATCCCAGGACGCCCAAACCACCTTGGCGCGCGTAGTCGATCAAGACCCGGTGGTTGGCCAGGAAGTAGTCGGGGAGCTCCCAGAACTGATTGGGCGGCTCCCATAGAACCATCGAAAGGAAAACGAATCCCGCTCGGAGCTGCTTGGTGATCAGCGACTTGTATTCGTCGGTCAGGCCCGGCCAGGACGTCTCCAGCATCGTCAGGCAGATCTGCAGATGACGGCTCTCGTCCCGGCCGATGCGGGTAAAGATCTCGCGGAACACCTCATGCTTGGTGCCGGTGGCCATGCCCCGGAAAAGCGTCGAGGATGCCATCTCGCCCATCATGAATGAGGTGAACAGCACAGCCAGGGGGTACTTCCCCAAAGACGTGGAGTAGCCGTTCCAATAGCGGCCGCCGTTGTGATAGAGCCAGCCGAGGTTGTTCACGGCGGCCCTATCCAGGTCGGTTGTAGGAATGAAATCCAGGGGGCCGCCGGGGACCAATCGTTGGATCACCCGCTGACAGCACTCCTCGTGATTCACCTCGTCCCGCGTGATGGAGAAGAAGCATTTCCGCAGCGGATCCTCCTCGTGCATCTCGAACGAGTGGATCATCGCCCGAGCGAAGACCGCGGGCCCTGAGGCGTCGAAGTTCGCCAGCAATCCCCACCAGTACATCATTCCGATGCGCTCTTCGTGGCTCCAGGCGTCTGCCCGCAGCGAGTCCCAAGGAAGCTCGCTTGGGTTCCAAACCTGAGCCTTGCCGCGCTCGTAGATGTCTTTCAGCTTCTGCGTGTCCACACGCCACTCGATGGGATAGATGTTGGGCTGGGGGATGGCCGGTGGCTCGAGAAAGCCACCGGGAGGGACGACCACGCTCATCGGATCACCGGGCCCAGGTCCATGCGTACGCGGTGTCCTCGACCTCGTAGGCCGCCGGCGCCATGTCGAGCGGAGCGAATGTGTCGACCATCACGGCGAGTTCGTCGGTGGCGTCCTTGCCGAGAGCGCGCTCCACCGATCCGGGCTGCGGGCCGTGCACGAAGCCGCTCGGATGCAAAGAGATCGACCCGGGTCCAATGCCGCTGTCGGCTCGTGAGGTGAAGTCACCCGCGACGTAAAAGATCACCTCGTCGCTGTCCACGTTGGCGTGGTTGTACGGGATGGGCACCGCCGTGGGGTGGTAGTCGAGCTTCCTCGGAACGAAGGAGCAGACCACGAAGCCGGGACCCGAGAAAGTTTGGTGCACCGGCGGCGGCTGGTGCACCCTTCCCGTTATCGGTTCGAAGTCGTGGATGGAGAACGCATATGGGTACAGGCACCCATCCCAGCCGACGACGTCGAACGGATGGGAAGCATAGGTATAGGTCGTGAGCTTGCCGCGCCTTCGCACAAGCACGTCGGTCGCGTCGCCTTGAACGACGAGCGGCTCCACCGGCGCACGAAGGTCGCGTTCGCAATAAGGCGCGCCCTCGAGAAACTGCCCCCGCTTCGACAGATACTTGGATGGCGGCGTGATGTGGCCTCGGGCCTCGACGACAAGTGCTCGCAGCGGTCCGTCCGAGACAACCCACCGGTGCGTCGCCCCGGCGGGAACGCGTACATAATCGCCGCTGCCGATCTCGAGCCGGCCGAACACTGATTCGAGAAGCCCGCCTCCGGATTCGATGTACAGGAGTTGGTCGCCGTCGGCGTCTCGGTAAAGACCCGAATCCAGCGTTGCTGCGACGTAAGAGATCGTTACGTTCGCGTTGCCCATGAGCACCGCGCGACCGGATACGACGTCCCCTCCGGTTGGGAGCTTGTGCGTGAGGACGTGCCGCGGTAGCAGGACATCCGGCGGCGCCAAGCGAGCGTCCGGTCGCTCAACAGCGACCGCGTTGATGATCGCGGTGGGGAGATGCCGGTGATACAGCAGCGCACTGTCGGACGAGAAGCCATCCTCACCCATGAGCTCCTCGGCGTACAGAGAGCCGTCCTCTTGGCGGAACTGAACGTGGCGTTTTCGCGGAACCTCGCCCACGGAACGGTAGTAGGGCATCTCTAGAGATTCCCTCGCTTCGCTTGCTCGCGTTCGATCGCCTCGAAGAGAGCTTTGAAGTTGCCCTTCCCGAATCCGAGCGAGCCGTGGCGTTCGATCAGTTCGAAGAACAGCGTCGGTCGATCCTGAACCGGTTTCGTGAAGATCTGGAGCAAGTAGCCGTCTTCGTCGCGATCGGCGAGGATCCGCAGTTCGCGAAGTTCCTCGAGCGGCACCCGCGTTTCACCGACCGACTGGCCCAGCGTGTCGTAATACGTGTCGGGAGAGTCGAGAAACTCGATCCCGCGCGCACGCATCCCACGCACCGCGCCAACGATGTCGTTGGTCGCGAGCGCGATGTGTTGGACCCCGGGACCTCCGTAGAACTCGAGATACTCGTCGATCTGCGACTTCTTCTTCCCGATCGCCGGCTCGTTCAATGGGAACTTGACCTTGTAGGACCCGTCACTAACGACCTTCGACATCAGCGCCGAGTACTGGGTGGCGATGTCGTCCCCGACGAATTCCTTCATGTTCACGAAACCCATGACATCCTTGTAGAAGTCCACCCACTCGTTCATCTTGCCGAGTTCGACGTTCCCGACGACGTGGTCGATGGCTTGGAAGAAACGTTTCTTCGGCGCCGGTACCAGTGGCTTGGTGGCGACGAACCCGGGGAGGAAGCCCGTGTACTCGCTGCGCTGGACGAAAGTGTGCCGGGTCTCGCCGTAGGTTCGGATCGCGGCGGTGATGACCTTGCCGTGCTCGTCCTCTGCGACGGCCGGTTCCTGGACGCCTGAGGCGCCACGATCGAGGGCGAGCTTGTAGGCGAGTTCGCAGTCCGAGACCCTGAGTGCAACGTCGACGACGCCATCGCCCTTGCGCGCGTGATGATCGCCTTCCGGCGTGCCGGCCACGACCGGTGCCGTGACAAGGAACCGCACGCCTCCACTCTCGAGCAGGTACTCGGCGTGGTCACGGGAGCCGGTCTCCGGGCCGCGATACCCGGTCAGGACCATCCCGAACGCCGAAGCGTAGAAGTGGGCGGCCTGGTGAGCGTTGCCCACCACGAAGCGGATATGGTCCCAGCCCTCAAGCGGGAAGAACATCTGTGAGATATCACTGGCGGCCATGTCGAGAGGATACGTCGGCTCCAATCGTCCTGCAAGGGCGCTCCAGTGGCCCATTCGGGCGCGTTCTTGACGGCGCTTAAGCCGGCTGGATATATCTCAGGAATCTTTATCCTGCCTCGAAAGCTGAGGGTCCGATGACGCAGCCGGAAACACGACGGGTCAAGCGAGGGCGCCGGGCAAAAGCCGTCGATCGAGCAACGCAGCGATTCCTGGGCGTTCGGGGGCGCGACAGCGGCTACCAGATCGTGCAGGACATCGAGGTTCCTACACGTGATGGCTTTCAACTCCTGACCGACCACTACATCCCTGAGCGAGCCCCCTCCGGCACCATCCTCGTCCGTAGTCCGTACGGAAAGGGCTTCCCGGTCAGCTTGTTCAACGGCCGCATCTTTGCCGCGGCCGGTTACCACGTGCTCATCCAAAACGTCCGTGGCAGGTTCGGTTCGACGGGCACGTTCCAGCCCTTCGTGCACGAGCAACAGGACGCTCAAGACACCGTCTCGTGGATGCGATCGCAATCCTGGTTCAACGGGCGTTTGGCGACCTTAGGCGGCTCGTACATGGGTTTCGCGCAATGGGCGCTTCTCGCCGACCCGCCCCCTGAACTTCAGGCGTCCGTCATCGTCGTCGGTCCGCACGACATGAGTGAAGCGATGTACGGGACCGGCGCGTTCGCTCTCGGAAGCTGGCTTGCCTGGAGCGAAGGGGCTGCGGAGCAAGAAGAGCTCAGTTTCGCACGGGGAATGACGCGACTTATGACTGCCGACAGAAGGATCAAGCCGGGTCTCGACGGTTTGCCACTCGCGGAGGCCGCCGACCCACTACTCGACGGACGAGCACCTTGGTATCGCGAATGGCTTCTCCACCCCGACCGCTCCCACCACTATTGGGACGTTGCTCGCCACGCCCGCGCGTTGCGCGAGTCTGATGTCCCTACGCTTCTGATCACCGGCTGGCACGACGCATTCATCGATCAGACGCTCGAGCAATACTCCGCATTGCAAGGACGGAATGTGGACGTCGC
This sequence comes from Actinomycetota bacterium, assembly GCA_049273905.1. Taxonomy (GTDB): domain Bacteria; phylum Actinomycetota; class AC-67; order AC-67; family AC-67; genus JBASRP01. Next base: position 3,122 of record JBASRP010000098.1, on the reverse strand, counting down.
GCTGACGGTCGGACCGTGGTCGCATATGGATACGGCCGTCAAAGCCTCGGCAGTGATCACCGCGGAAAGCCTCGACTGGTTGGATCATCACCTCGGGGCCCGCTCAAAGAGGAGAACCAGTCCTGTCCGAGTTTTCGTCGTCGGCCACGATCAGTGGCGCGATTATCCGGAGTGGCCACCCCCTTCCGCCGAGAAGCATTTCTTCCTCGATGACGAGGGGGCCCTCTCCGACTCTGCGGGACGTGGCTCGACGTCTTTCGTCTACGACCCGGCGGATCCAACCCCCGCTTTGGGTGGCCGCGTGATGAGTCCTCGCCACGCCGGCGCGAAGGACAACCAGAAACTCGAACAGCGCAAAGATGTTGTCACCTTCACCGGCAAACCACTGGAGAAAGATGTCGAGATCCTGGGACGCCCGGTGATGAACCTAACCATGAGCGTTGACAATCCCCATGCGGATGTGTTCGTTCGTCTCTGTGACGTGGATCGCCGCGGGCGGTCGTTCAACGTTGCCGACGCGATGCTTCGACTCGATCCCAGCGTGCCGCCGAACGAAGAGCAGCACGTGACGTTGGAACTGGATCCTTGTGCGTATCTCTTGCGCGCCGGCCACCGGCTGAGACTGCAGGTATCGGGAGGCGCCCACCCGCGGTTCGCACGAAACCTCGGGACCGATGAGCCCGTTGCGAGTGGTCGAACCCTCGCTCCCTCGACGCACGTCGTGCATCACGCGACTTCTCGCATAACGCTTCCGGTGAGCGCAGGCTAGTTCGGGCGCCGGTTCACTGTTCGTTTTGGAACATCCGGACCAAAGCAGCAAGATCCTTCTTCGCCATGCCGTCCATGCTCGCGTCTGCGAAGAGCTTTGCCACCGTGGGCAGCAGGGTGAGGTCCAGACCGAGTCCGGCCGCGAGCTGCGCGGCGAGCCGCTGCGGCTCAACGAGTCCGCCGATGGTCACGTCAGATTCCTCGGAGAGTTCGTTCCTGTGGCGGGTGAGACTACGGTCCAGCATGGCGCTGGCAGCCCAGCCCGCGTTGAGAACCTCGGATGCGACATCCAGCGGCAGTCGCAGCTGCCGAAGTATCGCGATCGCCTCGGCGGCCGCTGCCACATGACAACTGACGAGGAGCTGGTTGACGAGTTTGAGTTCGAGGCCGGCGCCAGAATCGCCGATGTACCGGATCCGGGCCGCGTAACTACCCAAGACGTCCAACACTTTCGGGAGCGCTTCCGCGGGACCGCCGATCATCATCGTGAGGTTGCCCGAGGATGCGGCGTCGGGTCCTCCGGTGACCGGCGCGTCGAGAAACGTTGCACCGCGCGCACCGAGGCGCGCGGCGACATCTCGTGCGAGGTCGGGCGCGAACGTCCCATGCTCCACATAGACCTGCCCGCGCCGGCTCCGGCTGATGAGCCCGTCGGGCCCGCCGTAGACCTGCTCGATCGCATCACCGTCGAGGAGACATCCGCAAACGATCTCGGCTCTCTCCGCGACCTGCGCAGGAGTGGCGACGACTTCCGCGCTCGAAGAGTCGAAGGCTGCGGCGCGCTCTGGCGACCGGTTGTAGACGACGAGCGGGTACCCGGCCTCCAGCAGTCCGGCTGCCATACGCGAGCCCATCGCGCCGAGCCCGACGAACCCGACGACGGTCGATCGATCAGTCATGGTCCACGATCAGATTGCCGGTCTCACCGAGCCCGGTGATGCTCATCCGGATCCTGTCCCCAGGTTGCAAGAATCGAGGAGGGTCCATCTTCGCTCCGACACCGGCGGGCGTTCCCGTTATGAAGATGTCTCCCGATCGAAGGCGAAAGACGGCGCTGACGCTTTCGATCAGGCCGGCGACGTCCACAACCATGTCGGCCGTGCTGCCGTGCTGGCGAAGTTCGTCGTTGACCCACATCTTCAGCTCGAGCGCCTGGGGATCGCGGACTTCGTCGGCGGTCAGAAGCCAAGGACCACACGGACTCGAGCCGTCGAATCCCTTCGCGCGACCCATCTGAACGTGCATCCACGGTTCCCCCGGTGGAAGGATGAGATCACGCGCAGTCATGTCCTGGATGTTCATGTAGCCGGCGACATGGTCCAAGGCGTGCGCCCGATCGATGTGTCGCCCGCCCGTTCCGATGACGACCGCCATCTCCGCTTCGTAGTCCAGTTGAGACGTCACGGCCGGTTTCACCACCGGATCGTATGGACCCACGAGGTTCGTGGTCGGTTTGGGGACGATGATCGGTTGCAGCGGGGGCTTTCCTTGATTCATCCCCGCCATCTCTTGCACGTGGCTGTGCATGTTCCCGCCGATAACGATGAGAGTTCGCGGAGCGGGGACAGGCGCGCCCAAGCGGACGGTTGAGACGTCGATACGCGGCGCGGACGGATCGTCGATCAGCTCCTGGACGCGCGGCCGAAGGAATCCCATGAGTCCGAGAACGCCGTTCATGCCGACACCCGGGAGACCGAGGTCGTCGAGCATCCCGCTCAACGGGACGATCTCTTCCCCGGACAGAACGCCCGGCTGTTCCCCGCCGCGAACGCCGAAGCTGACGAGTTTCAATGGACCTCCAAAGGTTGTTCCTCTTGCGCCGGCTGTTTGATCAGGAAATCGAAATCGCAGCCCTGATCCGCTTGCGTGACGTGGTCGGCGTACATCTTCCTGTACCCGCGACTCGGCGCGGTCGATGGGGCGGGCGCCTTGGCGCGGGTGCGCCGGCGGCGATCAAGCTCCTTCTCGTCCACGAGGAGATCGAGCCGAGCTTCACCGACGTTCACCTCGATCTGATCACCGTCCTCGACCAAACCCAAGGGCCCACCGACCGCGGCTTCAGGGCTGACGTGAAGGATGATCGTGCCCGCCGCCGTTCCGCTCATGCGCGCATCGGAGATCCGAACCATGTCACGGACGCCTGCCTTGTAGAGCTTGTCGGGGATGGGGAGCGCCCCCGCCTCGGGCATCCCCGGCCCCCCGACGGGTCCGACGTTCCGAAGCACGAGCACGCTGCTCGGCGTCACCGCGAGGTTGGGATCGTGGATCCGAGCTTTGAGGTCTGCGACACCGTCGAACACGACGGCCGGCCCCGCGTGGGACAGCAATGCAGGCGTCGCGGCGCTCCTCTTGAT
>JBASRP010000071.1:0-8301 GCA_049273905.1 Actinomycetota bacterium | reverse complement strand
GTCTCGAGGTCCTCGCCGCGCCGCGGCCCACGGGCACCGCGCGCAGGGCCGCCGCCCGCACCGAAGAGCCCGCCGAACAGATCGCCGAGATCCCCAACGTCGAAGCCCTCGACGCGCACGTTCCCGAAACCGCCCGGACCGAAGCCGCCGCCACCGACCCCGCCGGCACCGAAGCCCTGCTTCGCCATCTGCCGGACCTGGTCGTACTCGGCGCGCTTCTTCGGATCGGTCAGCACGTCGGACGCTTCGGAGATCTCCTTCATCCTCTCCTCGGCGGCCTTGTCACCCGGGTTCTTGTCGGGGTGGTACTTCCGCGCGAGCGTGCGGAAGGCGCGCTTGATCTCCTCGGTGCTCGCGTTCTCCGCCACTCCGAGCACCTTGTAGAAGTCTTTCTCGAACCATGCGCGATTCCCGTTCAACGCCTGACCACCTTGACCATCGCCGGCCGTACAACCTTGCCCTTCAGCGTGTATCCGTTGCGCACGACCTCGGCGACGACCGGCTCACCCTCGGCCGGCCCGTCGCCGACCTCCAGCACCGCTTCGTGCATCGTGGGATCGAACGGCTTGCCGAGCGCGTCGATCCTCTGCAGCCCTTCCTTGTGCAACAGGTCGGTGAGCTCCCCGAAGACGATCTCGACCCCGCGCACCAGAGCCTGGTAATCCTTCGTCCGATCCGCCGCGATCAACGCCAGCTCGAAGTTGTCGAGGATGGGTAGCAAACGCTCCACGAGTTGCTCCGACGCACGCTCGACGATGTTCGTCTGCTCGCGTAGCACACGCTTGCGATAGTTCTCGAACTCCGCCTTCAAGCGTTGCAGATCGTTGAGGTGCTCGGCCGCCTGTTTCCTCGCGCGGTCAAGCTGCGTCTGCTCGTCCGGCTCGGCCGTGTGCCGCTTGTCGTGCACCGGCGGGTACGCCTTCGAGGGCGCAGCGGAGCCGGGACCCTGCTCGGGGCCCGACTCCGGAGTTCTGCGTTCCTCGCTCATCAGGTGTTCTCGCCCTCGTCGACGACTTCCGCATCGACGACGTCATCCGAACCGCCGGCGGTTCCGCCCGCCGGCCCGACGCCGCCGGCCGCCGCCTGCTGCTGTTGCTGCGCGGCATACATCGCCTGGCCGATCTTCTGCGCCGACTGCGCGAGCCGCTCCGACGCAGCGCTGATCGCCGAGTTATCGGTGCCTTTGAGCGCTTCCTTCGTCGCGTCGATCGCCGACTGGACCTCGGCGCGCTCCGCCTCGGGCACCTTGTCGCCGTTCTCGGTGAGCACCTTCTCGGTCTGATAGACGAGGTTGTCCGCCTGGTTGCGCGTTTCCGCTTCGACCCGGCGCTTGTGGTCGTCGTCGGCGTACTGCTCCGCGTCCTTCATCATCCGATCGATCTCTTCGCGGGGCAGCGCGGTGCCGCCGGTGATCGTCATCGCCTGTTCCTTGTTCGTCGCGAGGTCCTTCGCCGCCACCTGCACGATGCCGTTGGCGTCGATGTCGAACGACACCTCGATCTGTGGCACGCCGCGCGGCGCCGGCGGGATCCCCGTCAGTTGGAACTTCCCGAGGGAACGCACGGCATGCGACGTCGCCATCTCGCCCTCGCCTTGCAGAACGTGGACCTCCACTTGGGTCTGGCCGTCGTCGGCCGTGGTGAAGATCTCGCTCTTGCGCGTCGGGATCGTCGTGTTGCGCTCGATGAGCTTGGTGAAGATCCCGCCCTTCGTCTCGATACCGAGCGTCAGCGGCGTGACGTCCAGCAGCAGGACGTCCTTCACTTCGCCCTTCAGAACGCCGGCCTGGATCGCAGCGCCGACCGCGACGACCTCGTCGGGGTTGACGCCCTTGTGCGGGTCCTTGCCGCCGGTCAGCTCGCGCACCAGGTTCTGCACCATCGGCATACGCGTCGAGCCGCCGACGAGGATCACGTGATCGACGTCCTTGATGTCGATACCCGCGTCCTTGACGGCCATCGTGAACGGCCCCTTGCAGCGCTCGAGAAGGTCCGCCGTCATGCGCTCGAACTCCTGGCGCGACAGCTTCTCCTCGAGGTGCAGCGGCCCTTCAGCCGTCGCCGTGACGAACGGAAGGTTGATCGTGGACTCGGTCGTCTGCGACAGCTCGATCTTCGCCTTCTCCGCCGCTTCCTTCAGGCGCTGGAGCGCCATGCGGTCGGCGGAAAGGTCGACGCCGTGCTTGTTCTTGAACTGCGTCACGAGCCAGTCGATGACGCGCTGGTCCCAGTCGTCACCGCCGAGTTGCGTATCGCCGTGCGTCGCCTTCACCTCGAAGACGCCGTCGCCGATCTCGAGAAGCGACACGTCGAACGTGCCACCGCCGAGGTCGAAGACGAGGACGGTCTCGTCCTTCTTCTTGTCGAGGCCGTACGCCAGAGCGGCCGCGGTCGGCTCGTTGATGATCCGCAGCACTTCGAGACCGGCGACCTGTCCGGCCTCCTTCGTCGCCTGGCGTTGCGAATCGTCGAAGTAGGCGGGAACGGTGATGACGGCCTGGTTGACCTTGTCGCCCAGGTACGACTCGGCGTCGCGCTTCAGCTTTCCGAGGACCTGCGCGGAGATCTCCTGCGGCGTCCACTTCTTACCGTCGACGTCGAGGCTCCAGTCTTTGTGACCCATCTCGCGCTTGATCGACCGGACGGTGCGGTCCGGATTGGTGATCGCCTGGCGCTTCGCGACCTCGCCGACGAGGATCTCGCCGGCCTTGGAGAACGCAACGACCGACGGGGTCGTTCGCGCTCCTTCCGCGTTCGGGATGACGGTCGGCTCTCCGGCCTCCAAGACCGCGACGACCGAGTTCGTGGTGCCGAGGTCGATCCCAACAACCTTTGCCATGTGCCCCCACCTCTTTGTCAGAGCCGGCCCCGAGGGGGCGCGGCTACCTGCGGTTTCGATCTGATGCCAGTTTAGAAATCTGAGTCTTGTGCTGTCAACTCTTCGATAAAAGGAACGCTCAGGGTGGGGAGCCTATTCCCGCAGGTCAGAAAGCCGACCGGCCGGGGGAAGGACCCCTCCGGCCGGTCGTTCTGGGCTTGCTTGATCTACTTCTCGCGCACGACCTCGCGGGAGGCCCCGCTCGACAGGTACGCGTCGTAGGTCTCGCCGAGATCGGCGCCGTTGACCGTCCCGGTCGCCGCCGCGGAGCGGCTGGCGTCCGTGAAGGTGGTCCGGAAGCAGATGAACTGGTCGCAGTAGGTCGACCGTCCGCTGTTCTGGAAGATCTCGCCGATGCCTTCGAAGTCGGCGACGATCGCCGTCGGATCGGAGCTCACGAGGTTGCCGTTCTCGTCGTACGTCTCGAGGTTGTACGTCCCTTCGACGTGCGCAACCGTCAGTCCGTCCGCGTCGATCGTGAAGACGCCGTCCGACAGATCACTGAATCCATAGCGCGACGTGTAGGTGCATGTCGTGCGATGTCCGCGCGTCACGCAGGTCTCGACGTCTTGATAGAGGTCGGACCAGATGCCGTCGTTGCTCGCGAAGACGCCGACGTACCAAACCGTGTTGCGGACCGTGTTCCGTGCCGGCGAGTCCGTGAAGTACCAGAACGCGTTTGCGCTCGAATTCGCGGACTGTGTGCGCGTCGGCTTGGCTGCGTTGGCGGGTGCGATGACTCCGAGCGCGAGAACGACCCCGATGAAGAGAAGACCTAGCTTTCGCATCTTTCCTCCCCGACAAGTCCCCCTGTTGCACGAACATCGGCGTCGCGCCGGTGCGATCACGACGACGCCGTCACCATCCCGCGAGCGCAGAACCTCCTTTCGGGGAAGCACCGATCGAGTTGGCCCACTGTGAGATGGTGCACCTCCGCGCGCATCGGCCAAAGGGGCAATTGCGCTATTTCTTGGACGCTTCGGTCGTCGGGATGGTTCCGGCTTTAGGAAACTTTGGGGAGCGCGCCGCTGTAGGCGACGCGATCGCCGCTCACGATGCCCGCGCGACCGAATGAACCTTCATTCACTTCGAGCGCGGCGTCGTACACCGCCGACGGTGTGGTGAGCGGACAGTCTGCCGTGCGGCACGGCTTCATCGACCGGATCTCGACGATGCGATCCCCGTTGATGAACGCGATGTCGAGCGGGATCAACGTGTCCTTCATCCAGAAGCCGAACGCGACCTCGTCCGGGAAGAGGAAAAGCATCCCCGCGTTAGCGGGGAGCGATTCGCGTCCCATCAGTCCGCGCTGACGCGCGCGCGGTGACGACGCGACCTCGGCGACGTAGGGGACGGTCATGTTCCCGCGCGTGATCTCGACGGTGATGGTCGCCGACGGTTCCGGCTCCGAGCAGCTTGCCCCGAGAAAGACGGTGGCGAGCGCCATCACGACGAACGCTCGGCCCCGCATGGCTCGCATCGTAGTAGCGTGTCCGGCGATGCACGTCGCCGTCACCGCGTTCGGGGCCGACCGGCCCGGCATCGCGGCCGCCGTCTCCAAGGTGCTCTTCGAGCACGGCGGCAACGTCGAGGACTCGCGGATGGCGATCCTCGGCGGCCACTTCGCGATGATGCTGATCGTCGCGCTGCCGGACGGGACGGAACCCGCCGCGTTGGAGAGCGCGCTCGCGCCGCCGGCCCGGGCCTTGGACCTGATCGTCGCGGTGCGTCCCGTCGCCGAGGTCCCGTCCGAGCACGCCGAGGGTTCGCCCTACATCGTCACCGTGTACGGCGCCGACAAGCCCGGGATCGTCTACCGCGTCTGCCAGACGCTCGCCGGGCACCGCGTCAACGTCACCGATCTCGCCACGCGCGTCGTCGGGGGAGAGGCGCCGGTTTACGTCATGATCCTCGAGGCGACGGTTCCAGCCGGTGCCGACGCGGCGATCGTCGAAGCCGACCTCAAGACGCTCGCCGCGGAGATGGCGGTCGACGTCGCGTTCCATCCGGTCGAGGCCGAGACGCTCTAACTCTTGCCTGCCCGCGAGGTCCTCCGCTACCCGCACAGGACCTTGAAGTCTCCCGCCGCGCCGGTCGAGCCCGGCATCGACGCGGATGCGCTCGCGCGGGACCTCGTCGACACGATGCGCGCGTCGCCGGCGTGCGTCGGGATCGCCGCGCCGCAGATCGGCGTCGCCGCGCGTGCTTTCTGCCTCGACGTGAGCGGGCACCGCCGCGCGAAGATCAACCACGGCCTCGTCGTGATGATCAACCCGAGCGTCGTCGCGTCGGACGGCCGCGAGGTCGTCCGCGAGGGGTGCATGAGCCTGCCCGATCTCACCGCCAACGTCGGGCGCGCCCTCCGTGTGACCGTCGCGGGGTTCACGCCGTCAGGGGAGGAGCTTCGCATCGAGGCGGAGGGGTTCGAGGCCCGCGCGTTCCAGCACGAGATCGATCACCTCGACGGTCTGCTCTTCCTGGACCGCGTGTCCTCGATGCTCGCGGACGTGTTCCCGCGGAAGCGTTACGAACGATGATGTTTTGGTCGGCCCCAGGCGCCCACCTATAATCCGCCCCCGATGGATGGCGCCACGAGGATCACGATCGGCCTCGCGATCATCACCCTCGCGACCGGGTTCGCGCTCACCCGCATCGCCTACCTGATCCGCCTGCTGATGTCGGCGCAGCCCGACTCGAGCCGGTTCCGCAGCATCCCGAAGAACCTCAAGTACGAGTTCACGAAGGTCATCGGCCAGAAGAAGCTGCTCCAGTGGAAAGGGCCGGGCCTCGCCCACGCGTTCACGTTCTGGGGCTTCCTCATCATCCAGGTCACGCTTCTCGAGTCGATCATCGAGCTCTTCGATCCCGACGCGTCGCTCCCGTGGATCGGCCACCAAGCCTGGCTCGGATTCATCGAGGACTTCTTCATCCTGGCCGTCGCCGTCGCGTTGATCGCTTTCGCGCTTATCCGGCTCGCGCGGCTGCCGAAGCTCGAGGGCCGCCGCTCCCGCTTCTACTCCAGCCACATGTGGCAGGCGTACGTGATCCTCATCATGATCTTCCTCGTCGTCTCGACGGTCCTCGTCGTCCGCGGCTCGCGCGCGGCGCTCGGGACTCTGCCCTACAGCTCGACGGGCGCGTGGCTGTCGCACTTCGCCGGAAACGCCATGGACCACCTGAGCCACAGCACTTTGCGCTGGCTCGAGGACGGGTTCCTGCTCGCCCACATCGCCGTCGTGATGAGCTTCCTGGTGCTCGTCGTGAACTCGAAGCACATGCACATCTTCACGTCGCCGCTGAACGTCCTCTTCGGCCGGCAGCCGCTCGCGCTGGGTCGTCTCCAGCCGCTCCACATCGACATGGAGAACATGACCGAGGAGACGGTGATCGGCGTCGGCAAGGTCGAGGACTTCAGCTGGAAGCAACTGCTCGACACGCTGACGTGCACCGAGTGCGGCCGTTGTCAGTCGGTCTGTCCGGCGTGGAATACGGGCAAGGAGTTGAACCCCAAGCAGCTGATGATGTGGACGCGCGACAACCTGCTCGAGCGTGGCGACGACATCCTTGGGGAGAAGCCGGCGGGCGGGAACAGCGAAGCCGCGCCGGTGAACCTCGTTCCCGACATCTTCTCGGACGAGTTCCTGTGGTCGTGCGTGACATGCGGCGCGTGCGTGTACGAATGCCCTGTCGACATCGAGCACGTCGACGCGATCGTCGACATGCGCCGCTACCAGGTGATGATGGAATCGAAGTTCCCGGCCGAGGCCGGCGTGATGCTGCGCAACCTCGAGAACTCGGGCAACCCCTGGGGCGCATCCGCGCAGGAGCGTCTGGGGTGGGCGAAAGGGCTCGAGGACGACATCGTCATCGTGAACGGCCGCATCCCGCCCGACGTCGAGTACCTCTACTGGGTCGGCTGCGCCGGCGCGTTCGACGACCGCGCGAAGAAAGCGGTGCGCGCGTTCGCCGAGCTGATGGTGAAGGCCGGCGTCTCGTTCGCGATCCTCGGCCCGCAGGAATCGTGCACCGGCGACCCCGCGCGCCGGGCCGGGAACGAGTACCTCTTCCAAGAGATGGCGAAGGCGAACATCGCGACGCTTCAGGAGAAGGGTGTGCGCAAGATCGTCGCGTCGTGTCCCCACTGCTTCAACACGATGGCCCGCGAATACCCGGACTTCGGCGGGAACTTCGAGGTCATGCACCACACCGAGCTGCTCGCCCGACTGATCAAGGACGGGAAGCTGAAGCCGGTGACGCCGGTGGACGCGAAGGTCACCTACCACGATCCGTGCTACCTGGCGCGCCATAACGACGTCTTGAAGCAGCCCCGTACCGTCGTGAATTCGATCCCCGGCGTCGAGACGACCGAGATGCATCGCTGCAAGAAGAAGACGTTCTGCTGCGGTGCCGGCGGCGCGCGCATGTGGATGGAGGAGACCGCGGGGAAGCGCATCAATCACGAGCGCATCGAGGAGGCGCTCCTCGAGGATCCCGACATCGTTTCGACCGGGTGTCCCTACTGCATGATCATGTTGGACGACGCGGTCAAGGACAAGGTCCAGAAGAAGGAAGCGTCCGAGAACGTCCAGGTCCTCGACGTCGCGCAGATCCTGGCGCGATCGGTCGGACTGAACGGCCGCAAGACGGCGCCCGCCGAACCGCCGCCCTCAGAACACGTGGAGCCGCAGCCTCAGGCTTGACCCTGCTTCGCCATGAAGTCTTTGGCGCGCTGCTCCATCTCTTCCGGCGGGACGTCCTCAACGTGGGTCGAGATGACCCAGAGGTTTCCCCACCGGTCGATCACGGACCCGCCGCGATCTCCGTAGAACTTGGTTTCGAGATCCTGATCGACCTTCGCGCCTGCGGCGACGGCTTCCTTGAACGTCGCGTCCGAATCCTTGACATAGAGATTGATCATCGCGGTCGCCGTGCGGTTGTTGTCCGCGGTCGCGCTGTCGGCCAGCATGATGACGGAATCGCCGATCTCCATCTCGGCGTGTCCGACCTTGCCGCCGGGACCCGGCATGCGCATCCGCTCTTTCGCGCCGAAGGCCTGGGTCATGAAGTCGATGAGCTTGTCGGCTCCGTCGACCACGATGTACGGCGTGACGTCGTAGTAGCCCTCGGGCTTGTAGTTAACGGCCATGACGACCTCCCGGCTCGCGGACGGACCCCGATCCTAGCCCCGGGATACGACAGAAGCAGAGCCGGCTAGATGTAGTTCCCGCCGAGGTTGTTTACATAGGGAGAGCCTCCCCGCACGGTTTGGGCTGTCGAGATCCAGACCGAAAGGAGGATCTCGTGGCTCATCGTAATGCTCGCCTGACCCCGTTTGGTCGAGGTGTGCTGGTCGATCGGGTTGTGAGGTTGGGTTGGTCGCCGGCGTCGGTGGCAGACGCGGCGGGTGTGTCTCGCGCGACGGTC
>JBASRP010000065.1:0-3837 GCA_049273905.1 Actinomycetota bacterium | reverse complement strand
ATCATCCCGGTCAGCACATCGCCGCTTCCGCCCTGCGCGAGGGCCGGGCCTCCGGTCGGATTGATGAACAGCTCTCCCGACGGCGACGCGACGACCGTGCCGGTTCCCGGCAGGAGGACGTGACCGCCCGTGACGGCCGCCGTGTCCCGCGCAGCCGTCAGACGGTCGGCCTCGTTGTCGAAGACGCTCGTCTTCATCAGGCGCGACAGCTCGCCGGGATGCGGCGTGAGGATCAGCGGCGCGCCGCGTCCGCGGAGAGCCTCCGGCGTCCCGGCGAACGCTGAGATGGCGTCGGCGTCGATCACGAGCGCCACCTCTATCTCCGCCACCAACGTCAAGATGGCCTCGACCGCGGCCTCGTGGCGCGAGAGCCCCGGCCCGATCGCGACGGCGTGGAACTCGTTCAGGCGCGGCCGGATCAGTTCCACCGCTTTCAGGTCGAGGGTCCCCTCGCTCGAGTCGGGCAGCGGGATCGTCGTGCACTCCGGCACGCGCGAGACGATGACCGGGATCGCCGATTCGGGCGCGGCCACGGTCGTCAGGCCCGAGCCGGTGTGCACGCTGGCGCCGGCGACGAGCGCGGCCGCGCCGGGCATCGCGCGTGAGCCGGCGATCACCAGCACGGTTCCCACATTGCGCTTGTTCGCGCGCACGTTCCTGCGCGGGACGATCGCCGCGACGTCCGAAGCCTCCAACGCGGCCGCGATACCGCCGCGCAAGTCGGCGGGGACACCGATGTCGGCGACCTCGACGGCCCCTGCTTGCACCAGCCCGTTGAACAACAGCCCCGGCTTCAGCCCGCCGAGCGTGACCGTGCGGTGAGGATGGACGACGGCACCGTCGGCGTGGCCGGTATCCGCGTTCATGCCGCTCGGGACGTCAACCGAAAGGACGCGCGCGCCCATCGACGACAGCTGCGCGATCACGTGCGCGGCCGGGCCTTCGGGCGCCCGCGAGAGCCCGACCCCGAAGATCGCGTCGATCACGAGGTCCGCGCGCGCGGCCTCGCGCACGAAACCTTCCGGTCCGATACGAGGCCCCGGGAATCGCTCGAGCGCCCGGCCCGCGGCGCCGCTGATATCCTCGCCGAGGACCATCACCGCGGTCACCGCCGCGCCCCACGCGCTCAGGACACGTCCCGCGACCAGGCCATCGCCGCCGTTGTTGCCTTTCCCGCACGCGACGACGATCCGCTTCCCGTACGCGCCGCCGAGCATCCGCCGGGCTGCGGCTGCGATGGCGTACCCGGCGTTGCCCATCAAGGTTTCGGTCGAAAGACCGCGCGCTTCGCACGCGGCGTCTTGGCGCCGGACGTCCTCTGCGGTCAGGACGTCGAGCACCGCTACTCCACGGTGACGCTCTTGGCGAGGTTCCTCGGCTGATCGACGTCGCACCCGCGCAGCACGGCCACCTCGTAGGCGAGCATCTGCAGAGGGACGGCGACGAGCTCGGGCGTGATCAGTTCGTGCGTCCGCGGGACGAACAGCACGTGATCGGCGAACCGGCCGATCTCGGTGTCGCCCTCGGTCGCGACGGCGATCACCAGCGCCCCTCGCGCGCGGACCTCCTGGATGTTCGACAGGACCTTCGGGTACACGTGGCACTGCGTCGCGACGGCGACGACCGGAACACCGTCCTCGACGAGCGCGATCGGGCCGTGCTTCAGCTCGCCGGCCGCGTAGCCCTCGGCGTGAACGTACGAGATCTCCTTGAGCTTCAGCGCGCCCTCGAGCGCGACCGGGTAGCCGACGTGGCGACCCATGAACAGCACGGTTTGTTTCTGCGCGATCTCACGCGCGATCGCAGCCACGTCTTCGCGCAGATCGAGGGTCTGGCGGATCAGGCCCGGCAGGCGGCCCATGTCGTGCGTGATCTGCGCGATCTCTCCCGGGTACAAAGTCGCGCGCACCTGGGCGAGATAGAGCGCCATGAGCTTCAGCGCGACCATCTGCGTCAGGAACGCCTTCGTCGACGCCACGGCGATCTCGGGCCCGGCGTGCGTGTACAGCACCGCGTCCGACTCGCGCGCTATGGACGAGCCCACGACGTTAACGACGCTCATCAGCTTGGCGTGCTGTTCCTTCGCGTAGCGCACCGCCTCGAGCGTGTCGATGGTCTCACCCGACTGGGACACCGCGATCACGAGCGTGTCGCGATCGAGCACGGGATCGCGGTAGCGGAACTCGCTCGCGAGCTCGATCTCGACCGGTAGCCGCGTCCAGTGCTCGATCGCGTACTTGGCGACGAGGCCGGCGTGGAACGAGGTGCCGCACGCGACGACGAACACCTTGTCGATATCCCGGATCTCGGACTCGGCCATGCGCAGCTCGTCGAGCATCAAGCGCCCACCGAGCGTGCGCCCGCGGAGCGTGTCGGCGACGGCCTCGGGCTGCTCGTAGATCTCCTTCAGCATGAAATGGTCGAAGCCGCCCTTCTCGGCGGCCTGGATGTCCCAGTCGACGTGGATCGCGTTGCCCTCGGCCGGCTCGCCGTCGATCGTCGTGATCGTGAAGCCGTCGCCGCGGATCTCGACGATCTGGTCGTCGACGAGGTGGACCATGTCGCGCGTGTAGGGCAGCAGCGCGGGCGGGTCGGAGGCCAGCAGCGTGCCGTGCTGGGCTTTCCCGACGATCAGCGGGCTGGTGCGCTTCGCCGCGACGACGAGACCGGGGTGATCGCTCGAGACGACGGCGATCGAGAACGCGCCGTCGAGCCTCTTCAGGACCGTCCGGAACGCGGCGACGATATCGCCGTCGTACGCGTCTTCGATCAGGTGCGCGATGGCTTCCGTGTCGGTGTCCGACGCGAGGACGTGACCCTTGCGTTCGAGCTCCTCACGCAGCTCGAGGAAGTTCTCGATGATGCCGTTGTGGATCAGGGCGATGCGGCCCGTGCAGTCGCTGTGCGGGTGCGCGTTGCTGTCGGTCGGGCCGCCGTGCGTCGCCCAGCGTGTGTGTCCGATCCCGGTCGTGCCGGGGACGTCGCGTTCGGCAAGCTCCTTGTCGAGGACCGACAGCTTTCCCGCTTTGCGCACCACCTGGAGCCCGCCGTCGACGACGGCGACGCCCGCGGAGTCGTAGCCCCGGTATTCGAGACGCGACAAGCCGTCGAGCAAGATCGGAAGCGCTTGCTCGTCGCCGACGTAGCCCACGATGCCGCACATGAGTGGAGCCAGTTTACCGGCCGCTCCGCCGGTCACTGCCCCAAAGGGCAATCGACAGAAAACAGGCGTCACGCTGCGACGATGTCGCGTAGGCTCGCGGCCATGATCGACAGAGCCCGTGTCCGCCGCCATCCCGAACGCACCGTCCCCGACGAGGCGAACGACATCCTCTCGGAAGGCCTGGTCGCACACGTCGGGTTCACCGATGAGGACGGGCCGGTCGTGATCCCACTCCTATACGGCTTCTCGCGCTCAGAACCGGAAAGGATCATCCTGCACGGCTCGCGCGCGAGCCGTGCGCAGAAGGTCCTCGCGAGCGGCGCGCCGGTCTGCGCGACGGTGACGATCGTGGACGGTCTGGTCTTCTCTCGCAGCGCGAAGTACTACTCGGCGAACTACCGCAGCGTCGTCTGCTTCGGGCGCGCACGCGAGATCACGGACGACACGGAGAAGGAACGAACGATGGCCGAGATGACGGCTCGTTACTTCGACGGACGGACGGCCGGTACCGCCTACGAGGCGCCGTCGACGAAGGACCTCGACGAGATCACGGTGGTGGCGTTCACCATCGAGGAGCGCAGCGCCAAAGCGCGGCGCGGCGGCCCACGCGGGCCTCACGACGAGGACGACGCGTCGCCGTTCTCCAGGGGGATCATCGAGACGCCGTCATGACC
>JBASRP010000061.1:0-4250 GCA_049273905.1 Actinomycetota bacterium | reverse complement strand
CCCGACCCCACGATCCCGCGCCTCATGTGGGACGGCTGCGGTCCCACACGCGACGAGATCCGGATCCGCGGGCTGCTCGACACGCTCGACCGGCTGCCCGCCTCGCTCCACCACGACCTCTGCGCGCTCATCGCCCGTGCGGCCCTCGAGCGCCGCGAGAGCCGCGGCGTCCACCAGCGGACGGACTTCCGTGTAACGGATCCGGCCTTTGCAAGACGGACACTTTCAACGGACCTATCCGCCGCGCCCGGCCGGTGATACGGTCGGCGCGTCGACGACGGAAGGGGGAGGAATGACCGTCCTCGTAACGCTGAGAGGCAACGTCTCGGACTGGAGCGCCATGAAGGGCGCCATCGACTGGTACGCGTCCCAGTCTCGGCCCGCGGGCCTGCACTGGTCGCGGACCTACCGCAAGGAAGGCGACGACAAGTACATCCTCCTCATCGAGGAGTGGGACGACCACGACAGCTTCCACAAGTCGACCGACGCGATGGGCGACGAGTTCACCGAGCGCGCCAAACAGGACTGGGACGGCTGGGTCACCGAGGTCTGGATCTCGTCCGACGCGCCACATGTCCCTAGCGACGGCGTCCGCGCCAAGACCCTCGTATGGATGACCGTACAGCCGCGCGATGTGAAGGCGTTCAACGACACGATGGGCTGGTACGTCGAGAACGTGAAGTCCGACAAGCCGAAGGGCTTGCACTCGTCGCACCTCTATGTCCGCGAAGGCGAACCGGGCCTGGTGCTCGATCTCGAGGAGTGGGACTCGCACGACGACTGGCACGCCGTCACCGAGAAGCACGGCGACGAGTTCAACAAGCGCGCCGACACCGAAGGTCTCGACTGGGAGACCTTCATCTGGCATCCGAGCGATGCCACGGTGATCGACTAACGCTCGCGAGATCGGAGAGGGCCTGTCTAACCGGCGGGCCCTCTTGATTTCTCCCCGCGTGACGCCGGGTGGCACACTACGCCCCCGACTCGCGGAGGACCGTTCATGGGCGCACTCGACGGCAAGGTTGCGATCGTCACCGGCGCGGGACGCGGCATCGGCCGCGGCGAAGCGCTCCTCCTCGCGGAGAACGGCGCGAGCGTCGTCGTGAACGACCTCGGCGGCGAATGGGACGGCTCGGGCGCCGACGAGCGTCCCGCGCAGCTCGTCGTCGACGAGATCGAGGCCGCCGGCGGCAAGGCCGTCGCGAACTACGACAACGTCGCCGACTGGGCCGGCGCCGAACGGTTGGTGAAGCAAGCGGTCGACGCGTTCGGCTCGCTCGACGTGCTGGTAAACAACGCCGGCATCCTGCGCGACCGCATGCTCTTCAACATGAGCGAGGCCGAGTGGGACGCCGTGATCACCGTTCACCTCAAGGGCCACGCCGCGCCGACGCGTCATGCGTGCAGTTACTGGCGCGAGAGGTCCAAGGCGGGCGACGCGGTGAACGCGTCGATCATCTGCACCTCGTCCACGTCGGGCCTGCTCGGGAATGCCGGCCAGTCGAACTACGGCGCCGCCAAAGCCGGCATCGCCGCCTTCGCGCAGATCATCTCGATGGAGATGGCGCGCTACGGCGTCCGGTGCAACGCCATCGCACCGGCCGCGCGCACGCGCATGACCGAGGCGACGTTCGGCGAGATCAAGTCCGCCGGGCCGTTCGACGAGTGGGCACCGGAGAACATCGCGCCGCTGGTCGGGTTCCTCGCGACCGACGACGCGAAGGACATCACCGGGCAGATCTTCTACGTCGCCGGTGGAACGGTGCAGCTGTATCAGGGCTGGGGCCCGGTGGCCGAAGCCAAGAAAGACGATCGCTGGACGGTCGAGGAGCTCATCAAGGAAGTCCCCGCGCTCTTCGACGGGCGTCCGACCGCGTACTCGCCGCAGATGTCGACGCTGCGCAAGTCGGTCAAGGAAGGCTGATGCCTCCCGTTCATTTCGGCGCCCTGGTCCCGCAGGGCTGGAAGGGCGAGTTCACCGGCCTCGACTCGCGCACCGCCTATCGCACGATGATCGAGACCGCGCAAGCGTGCGAGCGCGCCGGGTATGACTCGATCTGGCTCTACGACCACTTCCACAACGTCCCGCCGCCGCCGATCGCGACGCCGGTGTTCGAGTGCTGGACGTCGATGATGGCGTTCGCCGAGCGCACCGAACGCGTCGGCCTCGGCCAGATGGTGACGTGCACGCCGTACCGCAACGCCGGGTATCTCGCGAAGATCTCTTCGTGCGTCGATGTCGCATCCAACGGCCGGCTGCAGATGGGCGTCGGAGCCGGCTGGTACTGGGACGAGTACAACGCGTTCGGCTACGGCTTCCCCGAACCGAAGGAACGGATCGGCTACCTAGCCGACACCGTCGAGATCCTGAAGCGCATGTGGTCTGACGAGAAGGCGACCTACGAAGGCAAGTACGTGAGCGTCAAGGACGCGCTCTGCGATCCCAAGCCTCTGCAATCGCCGCGTCCGCCGCTGTGGATCGGCGGCGGCGGCGAGCAGCTCACGCTGCGCGTCGTCGCGAAGCACGCCGACTACTCGAACTTCGGCGGCAAGCTCCCCGAGTGGGAGCGCAAGCGCGACATCCTGCACGGCCACTGCGAGAAGGTCGGCCGTGACCCGTCCGAGATCCGGATGACGCTCCACCAAGACTGCATGATCGGCAAGGACGACAAGGACATGAAGCGGCTGCTCGAGAAGTACCCGTCCCTCTGGAAGGAAGAACCCGACTCACGGAAGCTCGGGCATCTGATCGGCACGGTGCAAGAGGTGATCGACCGCGTCGGCGCCTACGTCGAGCTCGGCGCGAGCGGCTTCGTGAACTGGTTCCCCGACTACCCCGACACCGCGTCGATGGAGCTCTTCGCGTCCGAAGTGATGCCGCACTTCGAGCGGGGTTAGGACTCTTTCTTCGCGCGGCGCCTCTGCCCTTTGCCCGCGCGCCTCTCGTCGACCGGACCAACGAAGAAAGACGCTGCCGCCTGCGCTATGGGCTCGCCGGTGGAGTCGCGGATGATCGCTCTCGCCATCGCCGTGCGGCGGCCTTTCGACACGACCTCGGCCTCGCAGCGGATTACGCCTTCTCGCACCGCGCGGAGGTAGTCGATCGAGCACGAGATCGTTGCGCACGTCTCGCCGTCCTCCATGAGGGTCCACAGAGCCGAGCCCATCGTGGTGTCGGCCAGCGCGTACAGGACGCCGCCGTGCACGGTCTTGGTGGGAGAGATGTGATGCGGCCCGATCTCGATGTAGAGCTGCGACCGGCCCTCGCCGAACGGCCCCCGTTCGATCCCGAGGTCCTCGATGAAGCCCTGGTGCCCGCTCACGAGACCTGCACGAGCGACGCCAGCTCCTCGACCGAGTCGACGTCTTCGAGGTGCCAGACGCAGTCGGCGACCTTCTGAACCGCGCCGTTGTCCAGACGGCGCCGCGCGTTGGCGACGAACTTCGCCGAGACCTCGTCGTCCGTCAGTGGCCGGTCCGGGTGACCGCGGTTGATCAGCTCCTCGATCTCACGCACGCGGCCGTCGCGCAAGACGATCGTCACGCGGCCGCCGTAGGTCGCAGGGAACGGCAATGAGTCATCCACGACGTGGTGGACGCGCTCGGCGAGCGCGAGAACGCGCCGGTCGCTGCGCGCCTCTTCACCGAACAGATCGAAACCTTCGCGACCGCCGACGAGAGCCGACGCGACCGCGAACGGCAACGAGAACTGCGCAGCGTACGTCGTCGCCGGCGTCAGCCGCTCTCTGCGCGGCTCGGCGACGATCCCCGCCGCGGGCGGCGCGATCGCGCACGTGATCTCCTCGACGTCACCGGCGCGCACGCCGGAATGCGCCACCGCATCCATGAACGCGTGCGTGAAGTGGCACGCCGGGTAGGGCTTGATCGCGATCCGGCGCGTCTCCCACTCTGTCCCGAGGCCTCGGACCAGGCGCGCGGCATCGTGTGTCTCGCCGGCGAGGAACGCGTCGAATAGTCCGTGCGGGCCTTCGAAGATCGTCGCCGGCCCCGTGAAACCGCGCCGCGCCAGGTCGGCCGCGAGGATCCCGCCCTGCGCCGCCCAGCCGGCGTGGAAGCGCTTCGTCTCCGAGCCGTCGGCGAGGTACGCGAACAAGCCGCTCGATTGCGAGCCGGCGATGCCGAGCGCGTGGGCGATCTGCTCGTGCGTGAGGCTCCACAACACGCCGGCGACCGCCGCCGACCCGAAGGTCCCACACAGGCCCGTCGTATGCAGGCCGCGCGCGTGGAAC
>JBASRP010000053.1:0-5448 GCA_049273905.1 Actinomycetota bacterium | reverse complement strand
GCCGAAGGCAGCGCCGGTCCCGGCGAAACCGGTCGTGAAAGCCGCCCCGCCTGCACGTCCGCAACCGAAGAAACCGATCCCGAAGAAGCGACCGCAGGCGGCCAAGCGCTCCACGCCGCCGGCCGTGCGCCGCCGCAAGCCGGCTAAGAAACGCTGATCGGAGGAGACGTGTTCGCGACCATCGACGAGGCGCTCGAGCAGATCAGGACCGGGCGGATCGTCATCGTGGTCGACGACCCCGACCGCGAGAACGAAGGCGACTTCGTCGTCGCCGCGGAGAAGGTCACCCCCGAGGCGATCAACTTCATGGCGACGCACGGCCGCGGTCTCATCTGCATGCCCGTTGTCGCGGAACGGCTCGACCAGCTTGGGATCCCGCCGATGGTTCCCGAGAAAGCCGAAACGCACGAGACCGCGTTCGCGATCTCGATCGACCTCGCCGACGGGGGAACGGGGATCTCGGCACACGAGCGTTCGGCGACCGTGCGGCACGTCCTCGATCCGGACGCGACGCCGGCCGACTTCCGTAAGCCCGGTCACATCTTCCCGTTACGCGCACAGCGCGGGGGAGTGCTGAAGCGCGCGGGGCACACCGAGGCCGCCGTCGATCTTGCGCGTCTCGCCGGACTGTATCCGGGCGCGGTGATCTGCGAGATCATGAACGGGGACGGGACGATGGCGCGCCTGGAGGAGCTGGAGCAGGTCGCGACGGATCACAGCCTCACGATCATCTCGATCGCGGATCTGATCGCGTACCGACGTCGCCAGGAGAAGCTGGTTCGCCGCGAGGTCGAGGCTAAGCTGCCCTCGCGGGCAGGCGAGTTCCGCGTCTACGGCTACGAGTCGCTGGTCGACGGGCGGCACCACGTCGCGTTGGTCCTAGGCGACATCGGGGACGGCGAGCGCGTGCTCACGCGCATGCATTCCGAGTGTCTCACAGGCGACGTTTTTCACTCGCTGCGCTGTGACTGCGGCACGCAGCTCGAGCAGTCGATGGAGCACATCGCCCGCGAGGGCCGCGGGATCGTCGTCTACATCCGGGGGCACGAGGGTCGCGGGATCGGCCTGCTGCACAAGCTCAAGGCATACGTGCTCCAGGAGTCGGGGCGGGACACCGTCGAGGCGAACACCGATCTGGGGTTCGCCCCGGACCCGCGCGACTACGGTGTCGGCGCACAGATCCTCGTCGATCTGGGCGTCCGGTCGATGCGATTGCTGACCAACAACCCGACGAAGCGTGCCGGCCTCGAGGGGTATGGGCTCTCGATCGTTGAGCGCGTGCCGGTTCAGCCGACGGTGACGGAGCACAACGTCGCGTACCTCCGGGCCAAAAAGGCGAAGCTCGGGCATCTGTTGGACCTGGACGATGACGGCCCGGTGGACAGGCCCGCGGTCGTTCCCCCCGGCGGCCGGGTACAGGGAGGCGACGGTGGCGGGCACGAAGAAGACGCCTGAGGCGCCGCTCGACGCCTCGAGCCTGCGCGTCGGGATCGTTGTGGCGACGTTCAACGACGAGATCACCGCGCGGCTCCTCGAGGGCGCGCGCGAGTGCCTGGCCAAGAACAACGTGCCGGACGCTGCGATCACCGAACAGCGGGTTCCGGGGGCTTTCGAGCTGGCGCTCGCGGCTCAGGTCCTCGCGCGAAGCGGTGACGTCGACGCCATCGTGGCGCTCGGCTGTGTCGTCCGCGGCGACACGCCGCACTTCGAGTACGTCTCACAAGCCGCGACGTACGGCCTGCAGCGCGTCTCGCTGGGCACCGGCATCCCGGTTGCCTTCGGCGTTCTAACGACAGACGACTTCGCCCAAGCCGAAGCGCGCGCCGGCGGCGAGCACGGCAACAAAGGATTCGACGCCGCGCAAACGGCGATCGAGATGGCGTTGCTGCTACGAGAGCGGCGCTAACCTTTCAGCGCTTCGTCGTACCAGGGATCGGCCTTGTACGGATCCTCGTCGAGGAACCACGCTTCCGAGATCTTGCCGCCGGCGAAGTGGAAGACCCCGATGCCGTGGATCTCGATCGGCTTCCCGCCTTTGTTGCTACTGAACGACTGAAGGATGAAGCCGTGCGTGTCGCCGGCGACGATGTCGTGGGTATCGAACTGCGCGTCCTCGCCCATCGCCTGCATGAAGGTTCCGAAGCTCTGGATGAGCTCCTGCTTCCCCTTCTTGTCGCCCGCCATCTGACTGCGGCCGCCGATGTGAACGACGACGTCGTCGGCGAAGAACGACATCATCTTCTCGACGTCGCCCGACCCCTGGGCCTCGTCCATCTTGCGCAGGAGATCTTCGTTCGGATGTGCCATGACCCCACCTCCCGGTCGCCCGACCTACCCGAACCGAGCCTACGCCCGCGCCGCGAAACTGCGCCAGGGGGTCTTAGGCGCTCTGCTAGCATCGCTCGGACATGCTTCGTTTGGTCATCCCCAAGGGCTCCCTCGAAGAGCAGACGCTCGCGCTCCTCGAGGCGGCCGACCTGCCGGTACGCCGCGCGTCCGATCGCGACTACCACGGCACGGTTGACGATCCACGCATCGACCGCGTCTCGATCCTCCGGCCGCAGGAGATCCCGCGCTACGTCGAGGAAGGCTTCTTCGACCTCGGCGTGACGGGGCGTGACTGGGTCGAGGAGACCGAAGCCGACGTCGACATCGTTTCCGAGCTGTCGTTCTCGGGACGAGCCGGAGGGGGAGTGGTGCGTATCGTTCTGGCCGTGGCCGGCGACTCGACGGTCGAACGCGCCGATCAGCTCCCGCCCCACTCGAAGATCTCGACCGAGTACCCGACCATCACGCAACGCACGTTCGAGAAGCTCGGGATCCCGGTCCGCATCTTCACCTCCTACGGGGCCACCGAAGCGAAGGTCCCCGAGATCGTCGATGCGATCGTCGAACTCACAGAGACCGGTTCCACCTTGCGCCGGCACGGGATGCGGATCGTCGAGACGCTCCTCGAATCGCAGACCGTCCTCATCGCGAACCGCTCGGCACACGCCGACCCGGTGAAGCGGCAGGCGATCCGCGACCTCGAGACGCTCCTGACGGGAGCTCTTGCCGCTCGCGGCAAGGTTCTGGTCAAGCTCAACGTCTCGGAGGACAACCTCGACAAGGTCCTCGAGATCCTCCCGGCGATGAAGTCGCCGACGGTGTCCCGCCTCTCCCAGGAGCACGACTTCGCGGTCGAGACCGTGGTCGAGAAGAGCCGGATCAACACCCTGATCCCGCAGCTCAAGGACCGTGGGGCGACCGACATCATCGAGCTGCCGATCTCGAAGATCGTGCCCTGAACGTCCCCCTCCGCGAATCCTTGCCCCGCCCGGAAGCCGGGTGTTACGCTCGCCCGCGTTCGAAGGGGCCGTGAGCGGCTGTTCCGGATGTCGGGACGGCACGGCCGGGAGGGCAGGACGTGGCAGAAGGCACCGTCAAGTGGTTCAGCAACGAGAAGGGCTTCGGCTTCATCTCGCGGACCGACGGCGACGACGTGTTCGTTCACCACTCCGCGATCCAGATGGAGGGGTACCGCACCCTCACGGAGGGTCAGAAGGTGGAGTTCGATATCGTCGAAGGGCCGAAGGGTAAGCAGGCGGCCAACGTTCGTCCTGCCTGAACCTTTCGATCGTGCAGGGAGCCCCGCGACGCGGGGCTTCTTGCTTGGTGGGACCTCTTCTATCCAGGCGATGACCCGTCGACACTGCCTGCGAAAGGCCCGTATACTGCCCTGCACGTACGCACAAGAAGGGCACGCCCTCACCTACCGAGCCGAGACTCGGATGGTTGCGCGGATGGGATCGGGCGTCCTTTGGACGCCCGTTTTTCGTCCGGCCCTCCGGTGCGCAAGGACGTCGAGAAAAGGCGTGGAAGAGGTGATGCTGGATCGCCGCTGAGCTGCGGGTGAACGACCGGATCCGGTCTCCCGAGGTGCGCCTCGTGGGACCCGATGGGCAGCAGATCGGTGTCGTGAGATTGCAGGACGCGCTGCGTATCGCGCGCGAACTGGATCTCGATCTGGTGGAGGTTGCCCCGCAAGCGGCCCCGCCCGTGTGCCGGCTCTTGGATTACGGCAAGTACCGGTACGAGCTGGGTCTGAAGGCCAAGGAAGCCAAGCGCAAGCAAGCCCAGATCGTGCTGAAAGAGATGAAGATGCGGCCCAAGATCGATCGCCACGATTACGCGACGAAGAAGGGTCACATCGAACGGTTCCTCGGTCAGGGCAACAAAGTGAAGCTCACGATCATGTTCCGCGGACGCGAGATGGCGCACCCGGAGCTCGGGCAACGGATCCTCGAACGGCTGGCCGAGGACTTGTCGCCGATCGCGCACGTCGAGGTTCCCGCGAAGCTCGACGGCAGGAACATGACGATGGTGTTCGCGCCGAACCGCAAGACCGCGAAGCCGGCGACGAGCAAGACGCCGGAAGCGGCAGAAGCCTAGGCGCGGCAGGACGCAGGGAGGAATGCAATGCCAAAAATGAAGACGCATCGTGGCGCTGCGAAACGGATGCGCCGCACCGGCTCGGGCAAGGTGGTGCGGGCCCGCGCGTTCATGAGTCACAACTTCGGGAAGAAGCGCCCGAAGCACAAGCGCCGCCTCACGCCGATGGTCGAGGTCGCGAAACCGGACGCGCGCCGCGCGAAGAAGCTCCTGGGGGGTTGAGGTCATGGCACGGGTCAAGCGGGCCGTCGGCGGCCACAAGAAGAGGCGGGCGGTCCTCGATCAAGCGAAGGGGTACCGCGGGTCGCGGAGCCGGCATTACCGCACCGCGCGGGAGCAGGTTCTGCACTCGATGCGCTACGCGTTCGCCGACCGGCGCACGCGCAAGGGCGACTTCCGCCGGCTCTGGATCGCGCGCATCAATGCGGCGTGCCGCGAGCACGGCATGTCGTATAACCGGTTCATGAACGGGTTGAAGCTCGCGCAGATCGAGATCGACCGGCGGATGCTGTCGGATCTCGCGATCCGCGACAAGGCCGCGTTCGCATCGCTCGTCGAGGTGGCGCGTGCCGGTCTCGAGACGGGCAGCAGCGACGCCCGCGGCGCGTGATATCGAACCCAAACAACCCTACGATCCGGCAGATCCGCAAGCTCCGGAAGCGCCGTGAGCGCGATCGCTCGCGCGAGATGATCGTCGAAGGACACCGCGCCCTGGGCGTCGCGGTGCGGGCGAAGGCGTCGGTCTCTCGCGTGCTTCATACGAAGGACGGCGCCGAGCGCCGCGCCGAGTTGCTGCGCGAGGCCCGGGCCGCGGGCGCGACGATCCTCGAGGTCTCTCCGGCCGTCATGGCCTCACTGACGTCCGTCGAGACCGCCCCCGACGTCATGGGGGTCGCCGCGATGCCGACCGTCACGGTGGACGAGTCGATATCCCGCTTCGGCCTGGGCGCGGTACTGGCCGGGGTCCGCGATCCCGCGACGGCCGGGTCGATCCTCGCGTCCTGCGCGGCGGTCGGG
>JBASRP010000048.1:0-2071 GCA_049273905.1 Actinomycetota bacterium | reverse complement strand
GACGGAGCTCGGTCAGGAGGCCGGCGCGCCCGGCCTCGCCGCGCGCGCCGGGGTGCTCACGGGAGAAGCGGCCGTCACCATCGGCGCACAGGGCGAAGGGATGGTCGCCGGGGATCTCGTCAACACCGCGTCCCGCATCCAATCCGCCGCCGAACCCGGCTCCGTCTTCGCCGGCGACACCACGCGGCGAACGACGGACGCGGCGGTCGTGTATGAGGACGCCGGCACGTTCGAGCTGAAAGGAAAAGCCGAGGCGGTTCAGCTCTGGCGCGCGCTCCGCGTTGTCGCGGGCGTCGGTGGCGCGATGAAGTCCGAGGGACTCGAAGCCCCGTTCGTCGGGCGCGATCGCGAACTGCGGATGGTCAAAGAGCTCTTCCACGGCTCCGCCGAGGAGGGGAAGGCGCACCTCGTTTCGATCA
Source organism: Actinomycetota bacterium (assembly GCA_049273905.1). Classification (GTDB taxonomy): domain Bacteria; phylum Actinomycetota; class AC-67; order AC-67; family AC-67; genus JBASRP01. Next base: position 1,652 of record JBASRP010000048.1, on the reverse strand, counting down.
GCGGCATAGCCGGCATCGGCAAGTCACGGCTGGGGTGGGAGTTCTACAAATACACCGATGGATTGCAGCAGGAGTTCTTTTGGCACCGTGGTCGGTGTCCCGCGTACGGCGAAGGCGTTACCTACTGGGCGCTCGTCGAGATGGTCCGCGGACGCGCCGGGATCGTCGAGGGCGAGGACGCGACGACGGCCGCGGCGAAGCTCCGCGCGACAGTGGAGCACTTCATCCCCGACCCGGAGGAGCGGCGGTGGGTGGAACCCCGGCTCGCGCATCTCATCGGCATCGAAGAGCGCGCGGCGCACGATCGGGAGAACCTCTTCGCCGCGTGGCGGCTTTTCATCGAACGCATGGCCGAAGAGGATCCGGTGATCCTCCAATTCGAGGACATGCAGTGGGCCGACGCGTCCCTCCTCGATTTCATCGAGTACCTGCTGGAGTGGTCCCGGAACCATCCGCTGTTCGTCATCGCGATCGCGCGTCCCGACCTGATCGAACGACGACCGACGTGGGGTGCCGGATCGCGGAACGCGACGACGCTGTCGCTCGAGCCGCTGCCGCAGCCGGCGATGCAGCAGGTTCTTGGCGGGCTCGTCCCGGGGCTACCCGACGAGCTGCGCGACAAGATCCTCGAACGCGCAGAAGGAGTGCCTCTGTACGCGGTCGAGACCGTGCGTATGCTCCTGGACCGAGGCCTGCTCGCACAGGAGGGAGCCTCTTACCGGCCGACGGGCCCGATCGAATCGCTGGAGGTTCCCGAGACGCTGCATGCATTGATCGCCGCGCGCCTCGACGGCCTCTCCCCCGACGAGCGGCGGCTCTTGCAGCAGGGTTCCGTGCTCGGAAAGACCTTCACGAAGGTAGCCCTCGCGAGACTCTCTGGATATGCCGAGTCGGAGGTGGAAGCTCTGCTGTTCTCGCTCGTGCGGAAGGAGGTCCTCTCGATCCAGGCGGACCCTCGCTCCCCGGAAAGAGGCCAGTACGTGTTCTTGCAAGACCTCGTGAAGCGCGTCGCCTACGAGACGCTATCGAAGAAGGACCGCAAGACAGCGCACCTCGCCGCCGCGTCTTTCCTGGAATCTGCGTCGGAGGAAGATGAGATCGTCGAGGTCATGGCCGCCCATTACCTCGACGCGTACAGGCTCGCTCCCGACGCGGAAGACGCGACTCCGATAAAGGCGAAGGCCTTGCGTGCGTTGACGAGAGCAGGCGGGAGAGCCAATTCCCTCGCGGCACTCGGCGAAGCCGAGCGCCATTTCCTCGACGCCGCCGAGCTTGCCGACGAACCGGCGCTCCGCGCGGAGCTGCTCGAGCAAGCCGGTATTGCCGCGGGCGCGGCGGGCAGCTCCGACGAGGCAGTCGCCCACTTCGAGCGCGCCGGCGCGATGTTCCGCGAGCAGGGCCTGACGCATCCCGCAGCCCGCGTCGCCGCACGGATGGGTGAGCGCATGTGGGACCGGGGTCGGATGAGCGACCCTCTCGACGAAATGGATCGCGCTTTCCAGGTGCTGCAGAACGAGGAGCCGGATGAGGATCTCGCGTCACTCGCCGCGCAGCTCGGCAGGTTCCTTTTCTTCGCCGGCCACGTGGAGACCGGTCTCGAGCGCATCGAAACGGCTCTCGACATCGCCGAGGGACTGTTTCTCCCCGAGGTC
>JBASRP010000046.1:0-6824 GCA_049273905.1 Actinomycetota bacterium | reverse complement strand
GTTCTCGCGTACGTAGACGGCCACGAGCGCCTCGCCGACGATCCCCGCCGCCCCGCCGACCGCCGCCAGGATCGCGGCCCGGCGTAGGAACGCGTCTTCGAAGATGGTGTGCATCGCGGCGCGGATGCTGGCGCCGACGCTCGCCGCGCGGCGCGCGATACGTCCGGCCGTCATGAACGACAGCAGGATCGCGGACACCGCGAACGAGCCGGCGTTGATGGCCAGTGCCGTGCGGGCGCCGACGATGACGACGAGGCCTCCGCCGAAGAGGTAGCCGAGTACCACGACGGCCTGGAACGTGATGTTGGAGAGCGCGAGGGCGTCTCCGTAGCCCTCCTCCGAGACGACCTCGGGGATCGTCGCCGCCCGCGCGGCCTCGAACGGTGGCGTGGCCGTCGCCGCGACGAAGGCCAGCACGAGCAAGGCCCACACGGGCTCGACCACACTCAGGGCGAAGAAGGCCACCGCGCGCACGGCGTCCGCAACGACCATCACCGATCGGCGCGGGAAGCGATCCGCGAGAGCCGCGAGCGCTTGTCCGATCCCCACCCACGGGAGGAAGCCGATCCCCGTAACGGCGGCCGTGAGCACCTTGGATCCGGTTCGGTCGAGCACGAGGACGGCGAGCGCGACCCGCGCCGCCCAATCCCCCAGCTCCGAGAACACCTGGGCGCTCCACACAAGCCGGAAGTCGCGGAATCCCAGTGCCCGCCACATCGTCGGCTGCGCGGAACTCATCGGTCACCGTCCACGGTCGCCCATTCTCTCCTGCGGAGGCGCCATCTCCTAAGAGGGGCGGTATGGTGAGAACGTGGATCAAGGCCTGTTCGCGCCGGACAGCGTGACGCGGCGGATCAACCGCGAGCAAGCCCTCCTGGCCGGCGGCGGCTGCGCCCTCCTCCTGCAGATCGCGCATCCGCTCGTCGCGGCCGGCGTCGCCGACCACAGCGATTTCCGCTCCGATCCTCTGAAACGGCTCCGCCGGACCCTGGATGCGACGCTCGGGATCGTGTTCGGGACGATCGAGGAAGCCCACAGGTGCGCGACGACCGTGCGCGCGGTGCACGCGCGGGTGCAGGGGACGCTGAGCGAAGACACCGGCCGCTTCCCGGCCGGCACGCCCTACCGGGCGGAGACGCCCGAGCTTCTCTCCTGGGTGCAGGCCACGCTGATCGACACCGGCCTCAAGACGTACGAGCTCTTCTTCACGCCGCTGAGCGACGCCGACCGTGAGACCTACTATCGCGAGACGAAGACGGTCGCGCACATGCTCGGTCTCCCCGAGACGGAGATCCCCGAGACGTACCGGGAGTTCAGCGCGTGGTATGAGGCGCGTATCGCGAGCGACGAGATCGCGGTGGGGTCGGTGGCGCGCGAGCTGTCCGGCCAGATCCTCACACCCAAGCTCCGCTTCGTCCCTCGTCCGGTGTTCGCTCCCCTGACGTTGATGACCGTCGGACTGCTGCCGCCGAAGCTGCGTGCGGCGTACGGCTTCCGATGGAACGGCGCACGCGAGGCCGCGTTCAAGGCCGGTGCGGTGGCGATCGGTCGGACGGCGCGGACGCTTCCTTCGCGGATCCGATTGTTCCCCCAGGCGCGTGCCGCCGAACGGCGGAGCGCCGGCGTCGCCGCTTAGTTATTCCAGGTCGAAAGCGGCCCCGCCTCGTAGGCGAAGGCGACTTCCCACAGAGCTGCGATCGCGAGAGGTGCAAGCGGACCCAGGTCGGTGATGCGACCAACCGGCGAGGGCGCGCAGCCGGAATCGTGCTGTGTCGACAGGTTGAGCGATGTCGTCTCGCCGATGAGATACGTGCCGGTGGCGGGGGCGAAGGCCTTGCCCGTGTAGCGCACGCGCGTGGTGCGGACCGCTGCGCGACCGGTGTCCTGAGCGTCCATGTCGTTCCTCCGCTCTGCCGTTTAGGCCCCCTCCCGGCGGCCTCCCCCGCGAGGCCGCCGAAAGGGTGAGGCCCCGTCTCCGGGGCCCCTCCTGCCGAGATCGGATCGGTCCGATCTCTCCCCCGCAGGTGGTGCTACCGCTGTTTCCCCCGCTGGTCAGTTCGTTTCAAGATCGGTGTTTCTCGCTCCCTATCCAATCGGTTTTTCGGCGCGCTACGGAAGCCGCAGGTGCTTCAACCTTGGGTGGGATAGATGCACTACGCGAGGTTCAGGTGCCCTGGCGCGCCTGTTCCTCGACGGCGGTGCGGACGACGCTGAGCAGCGTCGCGGCGCTGGCGGACGCCGCAACGGACGCGGCTTCCTGGCCGGCGGGGTCGGCGATCGACGCAGGCTCGGAGTACGACCCGTCGATCGTCATGATGCAGCCGCCGCCGTCGCGCACGGCGACGATGCGGCCGTCGAACGAGGGGAAGACCCAGCGGAAACCGTGGGTTTCCCAGACGATCGCGAAATCGACGCGATCGGTTTCGTCCTCCGGGGGAACGTCGGTGATGTCGATCTGGACGTGGCGCGTGGGGCGCGGGCCGCGCGCTATCTCTTCCGCGCGACGGTCGCCGGCCGATTCACCCGCGTGCGCGGCGATGCGCGCGAAGGGAACGAGCCAATCGGACGGCCGCGTCCCGAGGATCTCGGCGAGATCCTCGAGCGGGCGGTCGACCCGCAAGCTACGACTGAGTTCCGACACGTCCAACCCCCGAACCGGGCGACGACCTCGCCCCCGCGGGTTATTTGTCGCACCGAGCCGGGGGTGCGGCCAGATGCATTCGCACTATCTCCCCTAGTGCGGGGAGGAGCAAAGGGAGTAAGTCGGACGCGGTCAGGCGTGCCGAGCGACGATCCCCTCACGCACAGCGGCCGCGACGGCTTCCAGCTTGGAATGGGCGCCGAGTTTTCCGATCACGTTCTGCACGTGATTCCGGACCGTGTGGAGGGACAAGACGAGCCGTTCGGCGATCTGCTGGTTCGAGACGCCTTCGGCGAGCAGCTTCAGCACCTCGACCTCGCGCGGTGTGAGGTCCGCGCCGAGACCGCGTGGGCTGCGCCGGAGCTTCGGAAGGAGCCGCGCCAGCATCGAAGGTGAGATCAACGCTTCACCGGCGCGCGCCGCGTGGACGGCGCTCACGACCTCTTGGATCGCCTTGTGCTTCGTGATGAAGCCCGAGCAGCCTGCTTCGATCGCGCGGATGAGTACCGCTTCGTCGTCGAACGACGTCACCATGACGACTTGCGCGTCGGGAACCTCGGCCTTGATGCGCTCGGTCGCGCTGGCGCCGTCACCGTCGGGAAGTTCGAAGTCCATCAGCACGACGTCGGGCGTGTGCAAGCGTACGGCCGCGCATCCCGCTTCGACGGATCCCGCGGTCGCGACGACATCGATGGCGGGATCGGCGCCGAGCGCCGTCGCCATCCCTTGCGCGAACATCTCATGGTCGTCGACGACGACCACGCGGATAGAAGGCGTTGCACTCATAGTTTCGCCTGCTCGGCGCCGGAGCGTACCACGCGGGACAATGCGCCGAGGAGCACTCCGGTCAAAAGGTACACTGCCCCCGTGGGTTCGGCATCACCAGCTCCTTCTCGCCTGCGTTTCCGCCTTTTCGGGCTCGCTCTGCTTGTCGTTCTCCCCGCGATCGTCGTGGTCGGTGTCACTGCGGACCGCGATCGCGGGACGTGGATCGCACTCGGCATCTCGTCGGCGCTCGGATTGATCGCCGCATGGGTCCTGGGCGCGATCTTCATCGCGCGACCTGTCTCCCGCGCGTTCGATATCGAGCACGAGGCCCGGCTGCGGCTCGAGGAGCTGGACCACATGCGCGCGGATTTCATGGCGCTCGTGTCGCACGATCTGCGCAACCCGATGGCGACGATCCGCGGTTTCGGGCAGATGCTGCGGGACCAGCCCGATCTGCTCGACGACACGGAGCGCGAGAAGGCGTACGAAGTGATCGTGCGACAGGTCGACCGCATGGCGTCGCTCGTCGACAACGTTCTCGACGCATCGCGGATCGAAACCGACGCGTTCGCCTACGCGTTCATCCCGTACCGTGCGAGCGATCTGCTCGCCGAAGCGGTCACCGAGGCCCGCGCGATGTGGCCCGATCATCCGATCACGCTCGGGGCGAACGAGGTCCCCGGTGATGCCAAAGGTGACCGCGACCGCCTTCAGCAAGTGATCGCGAACCTGTTGTCGAACGCGTGCCGTTACTCGGATCCCGGCGTGGAGGTGACCGTGGAGGCGCGAGCCGACGGAGGGGATCTCGTCGTCGACGTGATCGACCGCGGCGTTGGGATCGACCCCGCGGAGCAGCCGCGCGTCTTCGAGCGGTTCGCGCGCGGCCGCACACCCGGCCTCGACGGAGTGAGCGGGGCGGGCCTCGGATTGTACATCAGCCGGCGCATCGTCGAAGCGCACGGCGGCCGCCTGTCGGTCGACTCCGCGCCCGGGCGCGGATCGACGTTCACGATGCGGGTACCGCTCGACCCTCGGGCCCGTTAGCCGCGTTTCGGAGGCGGCCGTTTCGCCCGAGGTGGTTGCTTCTGTGGAGGCCCTTTCGTGGGCGCGCGCTTCCTCCCGCGCAACCGCGCGAACAAGCCGGCGATCGCGGCGACCACGGCAGCTGCGACGGATACGACGATCGCGGTCGGGAAGCTCTTTTTCTTCTCCGTTTCCAGAGGCAGGCTCGCGGCAACGAACGTTCCGAGCGTGGGCGTGTCGGCGTAGATCTGCTGGCTCCCACCCACCGGGGTAGCGTTCAACTCTTTCCATGTCTCGCCGTCGCGGCGCAGGATCTTCGTCGCGAGGATCGGGAACCGGAACACGACCGTTACCGCCTTCGCTGGCACCGCCGGCGCCTTCGACTTCTCGTAGGTCGCACTGAAGCGATACGCGTTGCCGTCGAAGCGCGTGCGCGTGGGCGGAGAACCGATGGTCTTCGGGTCCAGCGGCTCAACCAGCAGCGCGATCTTGGTCTCACCGGCCTTCGTGGCGAACGCGCCCGGCGGCAGGATGAGACCCGCCTGTCCGTCGGGCGTGACGAGGCTCGGCGACGTCGAGCCCGCGGCGTCCATCTCGATCGTGAGCGTGACGTTGTGCGGTCTCGTGTTGCCCGCCGCGAACAATGGATCGGGGTTGACCCACTGATAGGGCTGTTGCGGTGTGCCGGCGTCGAGCAGAACACGAACCGGACCGACGGGCGCCACAAGAGCGACGACGACATACGCGGCCCCGATGAGGAGCCCGATCGATGCGCGTTTCACCGTGCTCGTCACACGATCACCAGAAGGTTGGCGGCAACGTGCGTGAGTGCAGGAACGGTCACGGTGCCGGTGGACCAGCGCTGCCATCCGAGGATCAGCCCCGCGGTGATGTCGATCGGGAGAACGGCGAAGCCGTACACGGGGACGTGAACGGCGGCGAACGCGAGTGCCGCTCCGATGATCGCGATGGGGGCTCCCCAGCGCGCGAGTCCGTCGTACACCAGCCGCCGGAAGAAGAACTCCTCCGCGACGGCTCCCACGAGGCTCCCGGCGCCGCCGGCCAGCGTCGCGACCCCCGGGAGATACACGGAACGGGTACGCACGATCGCGAAGGCCGCGATTCCGACGGCGAGAGCCGTGACGCACACGCGCAGCGGCGCGCGCTGATCCCGATCGTTCGGGGCGAGCAGCGCCGACGCCCCCACACCGACCGTGAGCGCGATGGCGCGCCACGAATTCGGCCCCCGCGCGGTCAGCGAGACGCACCCCGCGAGAGCGGCAAACAGCAGGAGGTTCGCCCGCTCCGCGGCCGTGGACTCGATGCGATCGACGGCGAGAGTCATTCAGCGCGAACCGAGACCTGCGCGAGGACCCGCGGGTTGAACGGGCCGTGGTCGTTGGCCGCGAATTCGACCTCGATCAAGTGCGGGCCCGGCGTCAGAGGCCCCGTTGACACCTCGAGGGCTCCGAGCAGCGTGATCGTTTTCGCGTCGACCAGCAGATGCACGTGCCCCTGGTCGGGACGGAGCGTCGTCGACGCTTGCTTCGCGAGCGTCGCGCCCTCCAATGACACCTTCACGATCACGCCCTCCGTCGACACCACCTGGCCCGGCGTCGGCGATACGATCGTGAGCTTCGCCGTCGAGGCCGGCCGAGAGGATACAGACGGCGAAGGGGACGACGTCGGCTTCGACCCCGAGCTGCACGCGGCGAGGGCGAGCGTCAGACCGATCACGGCGATGACGTATGTGCGTTTCATCTCTCCTCCATTCAACCAACGGTCTCGGTGAAGCAGCCTCCGAGCGATCTGCCCGCGGCGTTCGCCGAGAAATCGAACCGCCACAGACCCGAAGCGAGATCCGCGTCCGCGACGAAGTGTCCCGCGCTGAGCTTCCGCGATGTGAGCGTCAAACTGCGATCCTCGGAGGAGCCGCGTAGGACCAGCCCGCCGGCCACCGGCTGCTCGTTCCCCGACGCCGCGAAGAACGTCACATGGACCTCGCTCACGCCGGCGCGCACCGGACGGATATACCCCTGGGCGGTCAGACCGGCTCCGAGCTGCACCGTGTAGATCGTCGGCGGCCCGGGGACCGCGGTCGTGATGCAACGCGTCGCGAGATCCAGGGCGATCTCCTGCGACGCCGTCCCCTTCTCGATCAGAACGGAGACGCTGTACCTCCCCGCCAGCGAGAGCTGGAGGCCCGTCGCCTTGTACATGTCGCCGTCGCGTTTCAAGTCGAGAGTGCTCTGACCCACGGTGGGATCGTCGCGGTAGCGGAAACGCAACGACACCTTCGTGGCGCGGACGGGCTCGCCGGTGTCGTAGTCCGTGATGCGCACCTCGAAGACGTTGCTCCCGGCGGTCCCCGGTGTGGCGGAGAGCCGGACCC
>JBASRP010000040.1:0-2542 GCA_049273905.1 Actinomycetota bacterium | reverse complement strand
CGATGTCTCGTACATCGTCAACGTCCGACTCTTCGCCGTCGCTGGACGACAGAGTCAAGTCTGAAATGCGTGGAAGCGTGAGTGCCTGTGCCGACTCTTCGAAGGGGACGAGCATCGCCGCCGGGCGCCCGTATCGCACGATCAACACGGACGACTCTTCCCGATCGATCTCGTCGAGCAGTTGCGACAAGTGACGTTGAGCCTCGCGGGTGCTGACTGCCCGTGTCTTTCGTGGCGCGACCATCCGACCTCCATATGTACCTCGGTGAACCGCCTGCCATGGCAGGCATGTCAGGCATGGCAGGCACTTCGGTGGAGGAGGGTAACCCCCGCCTACGACAAGACTTCAGGCGACATGTATGTGTGCGCGGGGAAGAAGTCGGGTGGCACCTCGATGCCGACGTCTTGCGGGATCGTGCCGAGCGCGTCGCGGAAGCGCTCGACCGCCTCTTCGGAATCGAAGACGTCGACGATGCAGAACCCCTCCGCGCTCTCGCCGGCCATGTGCGCGATCAGTCCGGTGAACGGCAGGTCCGACGGCGACTCGATCCGCTCCTTGCCGGTCAGGCGCCGGACGACCTCCTCGTAGCGCTCGCGCGTCAGGCTCGGAGTTCGGTGAACCGCCATGATCAGCATGAGAGAACCTCCTAGACCGGCAAGACGCCGTGTTTCCGCCAGGGGCGTTCGATGTGCTTGGTTTCGGCGTGCTCGAGTCCCTTGGCGATCACCCGGCGCGTGTCGGCCGGGTCGATCAGGTCATCGACGAAGCTCCAGCCGGCGGCGATGTACGGACCTATCGTCGCGCGGACGGCGGCGATCATCTCGTCGCGCTTCGCGTCGCGCTCCTCCTCGGGGATCTTCTCGAGGATCGAGCGGCCGATGATGTTCACCGCGCCCTCCGGCCCCATGACGCTGATCTCGGCGGTCGGCCAGCCGACGATCAGATCGGGCTCATACGCGCGGCCGTTCATCACGTAGTAGCCCGCTCCGTAGCCCTTGCGGAGCACGACGGTGATCTTCGGGACCGTCGCTTCCGAGACGGCGTAGAGCATCTTGGAACCGTGGCGGATGATGCCGGCCTTCTCGACGGCGCTGCCGACCAGAAAGCCGGGGCAGTCCATCAGGAAAACTAGCGGGATGTGGAACGCGTCGCAGAGCCACACGAAGCGCGCGGCCTTGTCGGCGGCGTTCACGTCGATCGCGCCGCCGAGGAACATCGGCTGATTGGCGACGATCCCGACCGGCCTACCGCCGAACCGTGCGAAGCCGGTTACGAGCGACCGCGCCCAGTCGGGCTTCATCGGGAAGAACTCGCCATCGTCGGCGAGCACCTTGATCACGCGCCGCATGTCGTACGCCTGGCGCGGATTGGCCGGGACGATGTCGTACAGCTCCTCGCAGCGTCGGTCGGACGCGTCCGCCGTCTCGCGCTTCGGCGGCTTCTCGAGGTTCGACGACGGGAAGAACGAGAGGTACGTACGGATCGCCGTGATGCACTCGGGATCGTCGGCGACCTCGAGGTCGGCGACGCCCGAGATCTTGGTATGGACCTGCGAGCCGCCCATCTCCTGCTCGGTGACGTCCTCGCCGACGGCGGCTTTCACGAGGTGCGGCCCGCCGAGCGCCATCGACGACACGCCCTTCACCATCGGCACGAAGTCGGCGAGGCCGGGGATGTACGCCGTGCCGGCGGCACCGGGCCCCATCATCGCGGCGACCTGCGGCACGACGCCGGACATGATCACCTGCTCCTTGAAGAGCTCGCCCGTGCGCGCGAATGTCGAACCGGCCGCCTCTTGGATGCGCGCGCCGGCCGAGTCGATCAGCCACACGATCGGGATCCGCTCGCGGAGCGCCAGCTCGCGCATGCGCATCGCTTTGAATTCGCCGACCATCCCCATCGAGCCGGCCATCACGGTGAAGTCGTAGGCGATGAGGCAGGTCTTGCGGCCGTTGATCTCTCCGATCCCGGTGACGACACCGTCGCCGGGCGTGAACTTCCCTTGCATCTGCGGCGACGGGGACTGGTGGTGTCCCAGCAAGCCCGTTTCCAGGAACGTGCCGGGGTCGAACAGCAGCTCGACGCGTTCGCGGACCGTTAGCTTCCCGAGTGAGTGCTGGCGGGCGATCTTGTCCGGCCCGCCCATCCCGAGGTGCTTCCCTTTGCGCTCGGTGAGCTCCTCGACGAGTCCGCGCATGTCGGGACCCTCATACGTAAGGGTGGGCATCGGTTTAGGGGCTGCGGGCGCGGGCGCGCCGGCCGATGGCGTTTCGTCGGCCATGATGGCCTCCCTTCCGGGGGCTCGTCGCCGGGGCCCGCATGTCCCCGAAGTTTTCCGGAGCCCGCCTGGGCGTTCGAAGTGTAAGCCGCGGTGCGGAAGCGGGGCTAGCGGCCCTTCCAATTCGGCTCACGCTTCTGGAGGAACGCGGTGACGCCCTCGATCGTGTCCTCGGTCTCGAGGCAGACCGCGAGCTGGCCGTGAAGGTAATCGAGCGCCTCGCGGAACCCCATGTCTTGCACGGCGTAGAACGAGTCCTTGCC
>JBASRP010000036.1:0-7022 GCA_049273905.1 Actinomycetota bacterium | reverse complement strand
GCGCGCCCTTGCCGGATGTCACGCGTTGCGGCGATCGCATCGACGATGGCGAGCGCGCCGGTTAGGACGACGGCCGAACCCAGCACGTAGAAGAGCCAGCGCAGCCGGCGGCGGGGATGCGGCGAGTGCGGTTGCGGCTCGGGTGCGTCGCTGTCAGGCGTCACGCTGGGCGGATCTGCGCGCGACATAGCGAACGATCGTACCGAGGCAGAGAAGAGCCAGAGCGACGAGGATGAACAACAGGACGTCGGTGCCCGTGCGGCCGAACCCCTCGTTGCCACGGAAGAACTTCTCGCCGCGGACGGTCGGCGGGTTCTGTCCGCCACCGGGGTACGACTGCGCAAGGGCGGGCGCGGCCGTCAGGACGAGCGAGACGGCGAACGCGCACGCGGCGAAGAGCCCCCGTGTACCTCGCGTGCCGCGCACCCTCGTCACCTCCGGTTCGCCCGGTTCGCTCGAAACAGCTCTACCCGCCATATTCAACGAGGAGTGGACCCGTCCTGCGCCTCCAGGGCACGTTTTTGCCCATTTCTCCAGGTAACGATGTGCCGCAGACGCCCTCAGCTGGGCGTTTCGGGGTCAGGGAACGTAGGGCGAGGCCGGGGCCTCGAGCTCCCGGCGGTACCACTCGATCGTCTTCGCCAGCCCATCGCGGAGGGTGTGCTGCGGCGCCCAGCCCAGCATCGTCCGGGCCTTCGTCGAGTCGCAGTACATGCGCATGATCTCGGTCGGCCTTTCCGGGAGCGCGCCGAACTTCGCCTCGATCGGGTTCCCCATGACGTCGAGGATGGTTGTGGCGACGTCGCGCATCGAGATCTCTTCGCCGCAGCCGAGGTTGATGATCTCCCCTTCGACGCCGTCCGATGTCGCAGCGCGGACGAAGCCGTCGGCGAGGTCCTCGACGTAGTTGAACTCGCGCGTCTGCCGTCCTTGTGTCATCGCGAGCTCTTCCTTGCGCAGCGCCCGCACGATGATCTCCGGGATCACGCGGTCGGGACTCTGCGCCGGACCGTACGCGTTGAACGGGCGGAGCATCACGATCGGCCAGCCGTGCGATCGCTGGAAGAGACGGCAGAAGCGTTCCGCGGCGTACTTCGAGACGGAATACGGCGAGATCGGGTTCACGACGGCGTCCTCGCGGAACGGTACCTCGATGTCGCCGTAGATCTCGCTCGTCCCCGTGTTGACGAAGCGCTCGTAGCCTTTGTCGGCGAGCGCCTGCAACAGGTTCATCGTCCCTTGGATGTTCGCCTGGATGCATTCGTCGACGCGCTGCCATGACTTCCCGACGTGCGTGTAGGCGGCCAGATGGAAGATGTACGTCGGCTTCGCGGAGCGGACCAGCGCGTCCATCGCGCTGCGGTCCATGAGGTTGCCCTCGTGGATCGCGATCGAGCCGCGGAGATCGATGAGCCGCTGCGGGTAAACCGATGAGACGTCGCTGGTGAGCGCGTGAACCTCGGCGCCATCCGCGACCAGGCGGTGCGTCAGGTGCGACCCGATGAATCCGTCCGCGCCCGTTACGAGGACGCGCGCGTCACGGACCGATCCCACGGTCGCCTCCCGTCCTTCGCCAGCGCGCTCAGCTCGAGCGCGTCCTTATACGTGTCCATCGACTTCCAGAAACCGGCGTGCCGGTAGGCGAAAAGCTCTCCGGCGACGCCGAGCGCGGGCAGCACTTCGCGCTCGAGATCCTCACCTTGCCATAGATCGAAGGCGCGCCGGTCGAAGACGAAGAACCCCCCGTTGATCCAATGATCGGGGAGGACCGGCTTCTCGCGGAAACGCTCCACCCGTCCGTCGGAGCCGTGCTCGATCGTTCCGTACTGAGACGGCAACGGCACCGTCGTGAGCGTCGCGGCCCCGGCGTGACCCGTGTGGAACGCGAGGAGCTCGTGCAGGTCCACGTCGCCGAGCCCGTCGGCGTAGGTCGTGAAGAACGTGTCGCCAACGCGATCGCGCACGCCGACGACGCGGCCGCCCGTGTTCGTCTCGACGCCGGTGTCCACGACGTCTATCTCCCATCCCTTCGGCATCTCGTCGGCGAAAGATTGGATGAGGTCGGCCTTGAAGCCGGCGGAGAGAACGAACGACCGAAAGCCCTGGTCGGCATAGATCTCCATCACGTGCTGAAGAACGGGCCGGCCGGCGACCTCGAGGAGAGGCTTGGGGACCTCGGTCGTGTGCGGGTAGGCGCGGGTGCCTTTCCCGCCGCACAGGATCACGGTCCGCATCTCGGGTGCCATGGCGGCTCGGATGCTACCTCCTCGTTGTCGTTGCGGCGTCCGGCAACAGAAATCACGCTCCTGCGACCCGGAAGTGCGCTTTTGGACTATTTGGTCCGGTTGGTTTTGAAAGGTATTGCCCCACCCGCCGGAGTAATCGCTGGGCAGAACAACCATCGTCGACCGGGGGGATACTCACATGCGACGTCTCGTCGTATTTCTCGCTTTGACCAGTCTGCTCGCCGGAGTCCTCGGCGTGATCGCTCCGGCCGCCCAGGCCGGCAACGACGTCGGCAGTTTCGAGATCGACGGGAACCAGCTGGATAACTCCGGTGCCGGTGAACCCATCGACTGGAGCACACCACCCCCGAACCTCACGCACTTCGACGATGACTCCGGCCAGGCAGACGACAGCTTCAACCAAGGCGCGAAGGAACTAGAGCCGGGCGGATGGGTCTGCGCAACCGGAAGCGCGCCGGGCAAGGGCGACATCACCCAGGGCGACATCGCGTTCCGCACGTTCGGTGGGAAGCAGTTCATCTACGTCGACTTCTTCCGCGCCACGACGTCGGGCGACGTGCACCTCGACTACGAGTTCAACCAGCTCGCCACACCGAACCCGGCGTGCCCTCAGCTGGCGCAACGGAAGGACGGCGACATCGCGATCACCTTCGACACCGACGTCGCCAAGGTGAACGGCAAGACGCAACACGTGATCCTCGTCCGGGCGTTCAGTTGGAAGTTCGCCAACAACAGCACCACGAAGGGAACGTTCACCGAGCTTCCGGTTGGAAGCAAGGGCACGACCTTCGACGCGGCAACGAACCAGAACGATGTTGATAGCCCCGACCGCGGGAACTACGGAGAGGCCGCCCTCAACCTCACCGACACGATCGGCTCTGTGGCGTGCGGCCAGTTCGCGAAGGTGCACATGAACTCTCGTTCGTCGACGTCGATCTCTTCGGCGCTGCAGGATCGAACGGCGCAGAAGGATGCGGACGTCGGCGAGTGCCCGAACTCGCAGCTCGCGAAGGCCGTTCGGAATGTCACGGCGGGCGAGCAGTTCACGGCGGATGGTCCGACGACGACCTCCGCCAGCCCCGGCAACACCATCGAGTATCGGCTGACGTACAAGAACACCGGCGAGGTCGCCGCGACGAACGTCGTGGTGACCGACACGATCGCAGCGAAGCAGACCTACGTCTCGGGGTCCTGCGCGCCGCCCGCGCCACAGACCTGCAGCGTCAGCGGCGGCATCCTGACCTGGAACATCGGCACTGTGGCGGCGGGTGGGTCGACGTCTGTCACCTTCCGCGTCACCCTGGACGCGTCGTTCCCGGCCGGCCCCACGACGATCAAGAACATCGCCTCGGTCGATACCACCGAAGAGTCGCCGAAGAGCTCCAACGAAACGACCGTTACCGTCACGGCGACCCCGAACTCCTCGCTGGACAAGGCCGTGCGGAACGAGACGACCGGCGGCACTTTCGGCAACAGTGCAATCGCGGGTCCGGGCGACATCATCGAGTACCAGCTCACCTTCACCAACACGGGCAACGTGAATCTCACGAACGTCACGCTGACCGACACGATTGCAGCGAAGCAGACGTTCCTGGACTGCACGGGAGGGTGCACCCAGAGCGGCTCGACACTGACGTGGAACCTGGGGACGGTGAACGTCGGCGCTGCGGCCACCATCGTGAAGTTCAGAGTTCGGCTCGACGCGTCGTTCCCCGAGGGCGAGACGCTGATCCACAACACTGCAACGTCGACCTCGACTCAGAAGGACACGCCGTCCGACGAGACGACCGTCACCGTCAACGCGCGCGTGAGCTCGTCGCTCGACAAGGCCGTCCGGAACGCAACGACGAACGGATCGTTCGCAAACACCGCGAACGCGAGCCCCGGTGACGTGATCGAGTACCAGCTCACGTTCACCAACACCGGGAACGTCCCGCTGACCAACGTCGTGATCAGCGACACGATCCAGCCCAAGCAGACGTTCCTGTCCTGCCCTGCGGCGCCGGTGCCGTGCTCCGTGAGCGGCAACGTCGTCTCCTGGAACCTCGGGACCGTCGGTCCGCTGGTGCAGAAGGTCGTGACGTTCAAGGTCACACTCGACGCCTCGTTCCCTGCGGGGCCGACGCTCGTGAAGAACACGGCAGTGTCGACTTCGACCGAAAAGGACACGCCGTCCGACGAGACCACGGTGACCGTCACGGCGGCGCCGAACCTGAGTGTCGTCAAGACGGGGAGCGCCACGGGCGAGCAGATCTCGTGGACGATCGCCTACTCCAACACGGGCAACGCTCCAGCTACCGGAGTAACCATTAACGACAACATCCCGGCCGGGACGACCTTCGTCTCGTGTACGGAACCCTGTACGAAGAACGGTTCGCCGGTGACCTCGGTGAGCTGGAGTATCGGCACTGTGACTGCGGGTGGCGGCGGGAGCGTGACCTTGACGGTCGCGGTCACCGGCGCCGCCGGCTGCCTGATCTGCAACGTCGCCACGATCGCGAGCCCCGACCAGACGGGCGGGTCGCGGAACTCGAACCAGTCGTGCGTGAGCGTCACCCCGACGCCGAACCCGGCCGGCGCCCGTGCGGGCGGAAACGCCACGCCCGCGCTGGTCCAGTCGTCGCTCCTCAACCTCGACCTCACGCTGCCTCAGGGCAACGACGGGGCCGGGGACCACACGAGCGTCGACAGCTTCCAGGCCGGCCCCGGCACCGACACCGAGGAGAACGAGCTCCTCGCGGTCGACGTCCCGCCGCCGCCGCCCGGCTCGGTCCTGCACGCGACCGTCCTGCGTGCCGCGACGCAGAGCACCGTGACCGAGACGCCGGCGCGCGCCGATGACATCAGCTCCTCGTCGGCCGCGAATGTGAGCATCCTTGACGGTCTGATCCCGGGTGTCCCGGCCGTCGTCAAGGCCACTGCCGTTCGTGGAGTTGCAAGCGCCGAGGCAACCGGAACGTCGGCGCACGTCTCTTCGCTCGGATCGGCGATCGAGGGTCTCGAGATCCTCGGCATCCCGCAGGCCGTCGCGCCTGGGGCTCGCGTGGACCTGCCCGCCCCGCTCTTCGGCGTCGGTAGCTACGTGGCGATCTACGAGCAGATCAAGAGCGTGACGACACCGACCGGATCATCGGGCGGCACGTACGACGCCACCCTCACCACCAATATGATCCGCGTTCACATCACCGGCATGGTGATCGTCGGTGCGGTCGAGGTGGTCGTCGGCCACGCGACCGCGCACGCGGACTTCCCGCAGACAACGCTCTGCGGTCCGCAGGCGCACCAGTCGGTCAGCGGTGACGCTTTCATGGCCCGGCTCATCACCGACCCGTCGATCGCTCCCTTGGTGGTCGGCGGCATCGAGATCCCGACGTCGGGTGGGATCGAGAACAACTCCGTGAACACGATCGTGGTGGACCCGCTCCTGACTTCGAAGGCGGCGACCACCCACGTGGAGAGCAGCTTCTCGGCATTGAACTCGACGTCGCAGTCGTACGCTGAGGTGAAGTTCCTGTGCCTGCTCGACACACCGACCGGGTGCACGATCAGTGCCCGCTTGGTGCGAGCGCAGGCGAACGCCGTCGCCTCGGCCTTGAACCGCGCGTCCAACTACGTGGGAACCGACTTCGTCGGTCTGAAGATCGGCCCGCAGACGATCAGTCTGCCGGTGCCGGCGAACACCAAGATCGAGGTGCCGGGGATCGGTTTCGTGATTCTCAACGAGCAATTCTGCGACAACAACGGAACGTTGTTGCTCAACTGCTCGGACGGAACCGTACCCGGCCACACCGGCCTCACGGTCCGGGCGATCCACGTGGTCCTTCTGGACCCGGCCGCGGGTGGTCCGCCCGGCGTCGACCTGATCGTTGCCGAGGCTCACGCGGACGCTCGGTTCGTCTGATCAGAAGGGAATGCGGAGAGGCCCCCGAGAGGGGGCCTCTCTCTTTGCCGGATCGCTCGCATGTCCGGGAACCGTTGCGCGCGAGCGCTCCGGCCTCTACCCTCCTACTCCATGCTGTTCGCTTTCTGGATGCTCTTCGGCTCGATCTTTGGGTTCGTGTGCGGCTGGCGCGCGATCCCGAAGAACCGCTCGGCCACCGGCTGGTTCATGGCGGGGCTCATCATGGGCCCCATCGCCCTCATCGCGCTGATCACGCGCGAGCGTCGCGAGCAGCCCGCTTTCCTCTAGGCCTGCGCTCCTATTCCTCGTCGTCGGGAACGGCGATGAAACGCCGTATGACGACGAGTCCCGTGAAGGCGAGCAACACCACCACGATCACAAGGATGATCGCGAGGTTGTCGTTCGACGCGGGGCCCAACGAGCGCGTGACGGTCGTGGACTTCTTCGGCGAGGGCGATGCGCTGGGGCTCGGGCTGGCGCTCGCGGACGCGGTCGGCGACGGCGACGCCTTGCTCCCTGTGCCGCGCAGGTCGACGGAGAACGTCCGCGCGCTGGGGTCGTCCGAAAGGATACTGATCTTCGCGACGCGCGCGCCTTGTGCGGTCGGCGTCATGCGGACGTGGAAGATGAACGACTCCGCGACGGGGATGGTCGCCGGCATCGTGGGAAGGTCCTCGAGCACGAAATCCTCGGCATCGGTGCCGATCACCTGAACCGCCGTGATCTTCAGTGGCGCGCCGCCGGAATTGCTGACGGTGACCGCGACCGGAGGGCCTTGCGCGTCGACGGCGGCGGACCCGACGTCGATCGGGTTCGGATCGACGAGAACCTTCGAGACGGCGCCGCTGCCGACGAGCGGGATCGAGAGTTTGGGC
>JBASRP010000028.1:0-3903 GCA_049273905.1 Actinomycetota bacterium | reverse complement strand
GTGTAGCCCTCGACGATGCGCTCGCCGCCCATCGCGGGGCATCCTACCGCGCTGCTAGAAGGTCTTCTCCGAGTCGAGCAGGATCGTGACCGGGCCGTCGTTCACGAGTTCGACCTCCATCATGGCGCCGAAGCGGCCCTCCGCGACCTCGATCCCGGCGTCGCGCAACGCCCGCGCGACCGCGGAGACGAGCGGCTCCGCCTGCTCGGGGCGCGCCGCGTCGATGAACGAGGGTCGCCGGCCGCGTCGCGCGTCCCCGTGCAGCGTGAACTGGGAGACGACGAGGACGGTGCCGCCGGCATCCTCCAGGGAGACGTTCATGTTTGCGTCGGCGTCGGGGAAGATGCGTAGTGCGCGGATCTTGTGGGCGAGCCATGCGGCGTCTGCCTCGGCGTCGCGCACGGAGACCCCGACGAGAACCACAAGGCCGCGTCCGATCTCACCGATCACCTCGCCGTCAACGGCGACCGACGCGCGGGAGCACCGTTGAACGACCGCGCGCACGGAGGAACTAGCCGCCGGCGCGCGAGGTCCGGCCCGGCACGAGGCGGTAGGCGTCGTATACGGCTTCGATGCGCTTCACCTGCGCGATGATGTGCTCGAGGTGCGCCGGGTCGGCCAGCTCGAACGTGAACTTCAGCGCGGCGGTCCGGGTGCGCGGATTGGTCTGGGACGATGTCGCCAGGATGTTGACGCCCAGGTCGGAGATCGCCGTCGTGACGTCGCGCAACAGCTTCGTTCGGTCGAGGGCCTCGACGAGGATCGAGACCTGGAAAGATGTCTGCCGCGCGGTATCCCACGACACCTCGAGCAGCCGGCCGGCCTCCTGCGCCAGCGCCTTGCCGTTCGGGCAGTCGTTGCGGTGAACCGACACCCCGCGGCCGCGCGTCACGAACCCGATGATCGGGTCGCCCGGCACCGGCGAGCAGCACCGCGCGAGCCGCGCCAGTACGTCGTCGATCCCCTTTACGACCACGCCGTGCTCGGACGGAGGTCGCATGCGCACCGGCGTGGTCGGGAGCTGTTGCGCGACGTCGTCCTCCTCGAGGGCCTCGTGCGCGATCCGCTGGGCGACGGCTTGGGCCGAGGCGTGCCCTTCGCCGATCGCGGCCTGCAGCGCCTCGAGCGACGTGTAGCTCATCTCCTTCGCCACGCCGGCCAGAGCGTCCGAGCGGAGCGTCGCCTGGATCGGTATCCCCTCACGGCGCAGCGCGCGCAGCAGCTCTTCACGGCCACGCTCCATCGCATCCTCGCGGCGCTCGCGGCTGAACCACTGGCGGATCTTGTTCCGCGCGCGCGGCGTGCGCACGATCGACAGCCAGTCCTGCGACGGCGCCGCGCTCGGCGCCTTGCTCGTCAGGACCTCGACGGTGTCACCGGTCTCGAGCTGATTCTCGAGAGGTACCAAGCGTCCGTTCACGCGCGCGCCGATGCAGCGGTGCCCGACCTCGGTGTGGATCGAGTACGCGAAGTCGATCGACGTCGAGCCCGCCGGGAACGCCATCACGTCGCCCTTCGGCGTGAAGACGAAGACCTCGTCGCGGTAGAGGTCGATCTTGAGGCTCTCCATGAACTCCTTCGGATCGGAGAGCTCCTTCTGCCACTCGAGCATCTGCTGCAACCACAGGAGGTCGGCCTCGCCCTTCGCGTTCTTTCCTTCCTTGTACTTCCAGTGCGCGGCGATCCCGTACTGCGCGGTGGAGTGCATGCGTTGCGTGCGGATCTGGATCTCGAGAGGCTTGCCGCCGGGCCCGAGCACCGCCGTGTGCAACGACTGGTACATGTTGAACTTGGGCATCGCGATGTAGTCCTTGAACCGGCCGGGGACCGGCTTCCACAGCGCGTGGATCGTACCGAGCGCCCCGTAGCAGTCGCGCACGTCCTCGACGAGGACGCGGATTCCGACCAGGTCGAAGATCTCGCCGAACTCTTTGCCGCGCACGATCATCTTCTCGTAGATCGAGTAGTAGTGCTTCGGCCGGCCGCTGACCTCGGCCTTGATCTTCGTGCGCTTCAGCGCGTCGTCGAGGTCCGCCACGACCGACGCAAGGAGCGCGTCGCGTTCGGGCTGACGCTCCTCGACCATCCGCACGATCTCGTCGAACTGCTTCGGGTACAGCGTCGCGAACGACAGGTCTTCGAGCTGCCACCGGATCTGGTGGATCCCGAGCCGGTTGGCGAGCGGCGAGTAGATCTCGATCGTCTCGCGCGCCTTGGCTTCCTGCTTGTCGCGCGGCAGGTGACCGATCGTCCGCATGTTGTGGAGTCGGTCGGCGAGCTTGATAAGGAGGACGCGCGGATCCCGGGCGATCGCGAGCATCATCTTGCGCATGTTCTCGGCCTGGTGTTGCTCGCGCGTGCGGAATTCGATCTTGTCCAGTTTCGTGAGGCCGTCGATGATCTCGCGCACGACCGGACCGAACTCGGTTTCGATGTCGTCGAGCGTCAGCGGCGTGTCCTCGACGACGTCGTGTAGCAGCGCCGAGGACAGAGTGATCGTGTCGAGCCCGAGGTCGGCGAGGATCTCGGCGACGGCGAGCGGATGCTCGATGAAGGGATCGCCCGAAACGCGGAACTGCTCGCGGTGCGATTCAGCCGCGAACTCGTAGGCCTTCTCGATCATCTTGAGGTCGGCCTTCGGGCTCTGCGTGCGCACCCGACGAACGAGCTGATCGAGACCGGGCGAGGCAGGCGCTTCGACGGTTCGCAGCCGCCCCAGCACACCCCGTCGCCGGGATTCGTCCGGAGCGAACCGCTCTTCCATGCACAGATTGTAGGGCAGCACGCGGTGCGCGGCCGGGGGTGTGGGTTGAGTGAACGCCCGGTAGCGGGCTAGAAGGCTCGCCGTGCGGCGCGGGCAAGCAGCCAGAGCCCAACGAGGATGATCGCGATCCCGAACCACGGGATGTCCGCGCTCGACGACAGGTCGCCGATACCCATCCCGACGAGGATGACCCCGACGATCCACGTCACGAGCCCGCCGTGCCAGCCGCGGATGCGCTGGTAGAAGGCCGAACCCAGCAGGATCGCGCCGAACCCGAGCGGCGTCAGGCCTTCGGGTTCGCTGATCGAAAGCATCACGCCGAGCCACACGATCAACAGGGCGAGGGTGTAACGCTCGACGCGGCGCTCGCGCGGGTCTTTGACCGTCACGACGACGGTTCCGTCGGGAAGCCGTTGCATGGGCACTTCGGGAGAGATTGTACAGGGTGAGTGGGTGGAACTTGAGCGCCGCTCGAGAAGGTTCTAGTACGTCACGAGCGAGAGTATCTCGTAGTCGGCGAGCCGCTCGCGGCCGTTCAGGAAGCCGAGCTCGATCAGGAACGCCATCCCCTGAACCTTGCCGCCGAGCTGCTCGACGAGCTTCGCCGTCGCCGACGCGGTGCCCCCGGTGGCGAGCACGTCGTCGACGATCGCCACGCGATCACCGGGCACGATCGCGTCGCGGTGGATCTCGAGCGTCTCCTCCCCGTACTCGAGCTCGTAGGTTTCGCTAACCGTCTCCCACGGAAGCTTGCCGCGCTTGCGTACCGGCACGAACCCCGCTCCGAAGTGATACGCCACGGGCGCCGCGACGATGAAGCCGCGCGCTTCGATGCCGACGACCTTGTCGATCGAGCCGCGCCCGAACGAGACGACGATCTCGTCGATCACGGTCGAGAACGCAACCTCGTCGGCGAGGAGTGGCGTGATGTCTTTGAAGATGATCCCCGGCTTCGGAAAGTCGGGGATGTCGCGGATCCGAGACCGCAGGATCTCTTCGACGTTGCGCGGCACGCGGGGATCCTAGCGGCGGCGCTTCCCGCCGCGTCGCTTCCGCCCCCGGGGAGACGGGCGGTACTGACCCGGACGCGATTGCGCGCGCGCCGGCGCCGCTTCGGGCAACTCGTCGTCGTCGTCGGG
>JBASRP010000023.1:0-2822 GCA_049273905.1 Actinomycetota bacterium | reverse complement strand
GGCTCGGGCGGTGGCGGTGCGGGAGGACGGGCCGGCAACGTGTACGCGCTCTTCCTCACCGACGACGGTACGCCGGGCGTGCCCGTAACTCCGAACTTCGACCCGAAGGTCGAGTGGATCAGCGAGGCCAAGGGGACGCGCACAAGCGGTCTCCTCGAAGATCGGCCGGCCAAGTACATGCCGGAGATGAACCTCCTGCTGATCAATGAGGACTTCCGCGTCTTCAACGACATGATCGACCGCTGGGTCGAGCGCTACGCTCACGTTCCCGGCGCTCGGGCATCCGTGACCGACACGGTCCACGAGTGGTTCGAGCAGCAGCTGATCGAGACCGTCCTCGGCATCTTCGCGTTGAAGGACTCACCGGAGTGGTCGGTGTCGCACGTCGCGTCGGCATGGTCCGAGGAGGCGTTGACCGCCGCCGTCATGCCGCGCTACCACATCGACTTCGCGATCAACCGTGCCCTGGGGACCAAGCTCGGGACGCTGAAGGACAAGGCCCTGACCTGATGGCCGTGGACTGGTCGAACATCCTCGCGGGGTACGCCGCAGGGGTCGCCTCGATTGTGGGCATCCGGCAGATTGTGACGGATCGAGCGAGCGTGCTCGTCGACTTCAACGCCGACGTGATCGTCTTTACCCTGGGCGTGAAGGGTTCCGAGCAGAAGCACTATCAGCTGACGGTAACCAACGCGGGCAGGCGTCCGGTAACGATCGTGCAAGCAGGTTTTCTCGGGGCCGGGGTCGGCCTACTGCTCCCATCGGACTGGATCAACCAGATCCCCTTCACCCTCGGCGAGGGTGAATACCGCAACCTCCTGCAGCCCAGGGACTACCCGAACATAGCCGACTACCCGATTCCGACCAGGCCCGTCCCGGTCGTCCGCGACAGCGTCGGACGTTGGTGGCCGCGCCGGCGCCGGTCGAGGATGCTCTGGCGCTCCGCTAAAGCGTGGTCGGAAAGGAGGCGAGCCGAGACGTAGCCGAGGCTATGCTCGGAAGCGATGGCCATTCACATCGACACATCCCAGCCGATCCGAACACCTTCGCGGCGCGTTGAGCTCATCGACGCCGTCGTCGCCGCAGATGCGTCTGACCCCGAGCCCGATTGGCTCGAGTGGAAGTGTCCGCCTGATCTCACCACCGCGGACATGCGCTTCAACGTCGCGAAGACTGTCCTCGGGATGGGCAACCGAGATCCCGCGCGCTCCTCTCTGCACGTCGGCGGCGACGCGTTTCTCGTGCTCGGCGCGGAGCCCGGCGCGGCGCGACCGTTTCCGAAGTACGACCCCGCTGACATCGAGAATTGGCTTGGGGCATACGTCGGTCGCGGAACCGACGGGCCGCGGTGGGACATGCACTACGTGCCCACCACCTCCGGATCGGTTCTACTGATCGTCGTCTCGGCGCCTCAGCAGGGCGATCCGATATTCACGCTCCAGAAGGGGTTCGGCACCGCGCCAGCCGGTCGCATCTTCGTGCGGCGGAACGGCAAGACGGAAGAGGCGTCCCCTCAAGAGATCAACATGCTCACACGACGCGCTGCCGCAGCGTCGAAGACGCTCAACCTCGCCGTCGATGTCGTTGAGCAGACGACGATCCCGATGTTCACCCTGAGCAAGTTGGTCCACGACGGGTGGATCGACGACGAGCGGGAACGCCTGGAGCCGCGGACGGGAGTCGGACCGATCTATATCGCCCGCGACTCTCGCGGCCTCCCCAAGTATCGGAAAGAGGTCGACGAGTACCTGGAGAAGCTTCGTCAAGCGGGCAACGTGATTGCTGCGGCGCGCGCGATCCGACGCCGGCTTGATCTCGGGCGTCTCCAGTTCGCCGTGACGAATCTCGGCGACGACAACTTCTCGAGCGTCGAACTACAGGTGTCGCTTCCTGACCTGATCGTCGGCCTGTCCGAGGAGGATGGCGAGGAAGTGGAACGCATGGCAAAGCCACCTCGCATCTATGGCGACATGTCGTGGATGTATCGGATTAACGCGCCGCTGATCCCGCCGGCACCAATGCCGAACCCCGACGTTCATATCGATCGCACGGGAGCCACTGATCTCGCAGTCTTTCGTCTTGGCCTCCTGCGGCCGCGTGCGACCGTCCGCTCCGACCTCGTCTTCGTCTTCGCGCGTCCCGATTGGCGCGGAAAGGAGGCCCGGCTCTCGTGGTCGGCGACGTCTTCCAGCGTTAGCGGTGTGGCGTCTGGAACTCTCGCGCTCCCCGTTGACGAGGAGCGCGTCCTTGATGAGGTCCTCCTCGTGAACGAGGAAGACCTTGAAGACGCTGACGACGATGACTAGGACCCCTTAAGCAGCAGCTCTCCGCGCAAAGGTGGCGGTGTGCTTACGGTTTCCGTCGCCGCCGGACACTCTTCGAGGCCGGTCTTCGGACCGGCCTCGACCTTTTCGGTGCGAACCCCGTAGCCTTGTCGCGATGCCGGATCAGCTGGCGATCGATCTCGTCGAGGCGTTCGACGCTCTCTTCGGCGTCCATCTGGGCCTGCGCGCGGCTCACGCGAACGGCACATGCTGCGCGGCGACGTTCACCGCGACGCCGGAGGCAGCGCTTCTGACGCTCGCGCCTCACATGCAAGGGCCGCCGACGCCGGCGACCGTTCGTTTCTCGCACGGCAGCGGCGATCCCGACGCCAAGGACGCCGGACGCGAACCGCGGGGGATGGCCGTCAAGTTCCACCTCGGTGGTCGCGCACAGACCGACATCGTCTCGATCAATCAACCGGTCTTCATCACGCGTACCCCGGAGGAGTTCCTTGAGTTCGTCCGGCTGCGGACGCCGGATCCCGCGACCGGTCAGAT
>JBASRP010000015.1:0-2908 GCA_049273905.1 Actinomycetota bacterium | reverse complement strand
CGCGAGCAAGCCTTGCCGGCCGCGGGCGCCGGCGCGGTGGGAGTAGAAGCGGTCGGGCTCGCTGCGTGTACACAGGGCAGCCGGCCACACCTCGCGGACGCCGGCGCGCGCCAGCGCGATGAGCGAACCCGCCCACAGATCGAGGTGCTCCCGTCCGTCGACCGTGCGAACAACGTCTCCCAGCGCGTCGCGCGCGGGCGCGCTCACGTCCGGGCCGACCTCGTAGCAGCACGGCCCGATGCTCGGACCGACGAACGCGGTGAGGTTCGCGGCGTCCCCCATTGCGGCCACGGTTTCTTCGACGATGCCGCCGAGCAGCCCTCGCCATCCGGCGTGGACCACACCGATGCGGCGCCGGGCCGTGTCGGCCAGAAGGATCGGCGTGCAGTCGGCCGTCAGAATCACGAGCGCCGGGCCCGGCCGGTCGGTCCAGAGCGCGTCGGCGTCGGGGATGACGCCGGCCGGCGACTCCCTTCCGGCGCCGCGCTCCGCATCCCCTACCCGCACGGCGTGTGCGCTGTGGACCTGGCGCGCGCCCGTCCAATCCCCGAGCGCGCCGCCGATCGCAGCCAGGGCGCGGGTGCGGTTCCGCCGGACCACGTCAGGATCGTCACCGGACGAGTACGACAGGTTGAGTGAGGCGAAGGGGTCGCCGCTGCGACCGCCGAGCCGGGTCGTGAACGCGATCTCGATGCCGTGGCGCGCGAGCTCCGGGACGGTCAGAACCGCCCCGGGGCTCGCACCCGGCTCCCGCGCGAGAGCACGCCACGCAAACATCGTGCGCGCTGCGCTCCGCGGAGCGTCTAGCGGCGGAGGAACGAGGGGATGTCCTCGAGCTCCTCGTCCGCGTCGAACACGAGGGTCCGACGCGACGCGGGCCGCTCGAGATCCTCCTCTTCCTCCTCCAGCGCAAGCGACGTCGACACCTCGCGGGTCGCCCAGCGCTCGAAGCCCGCCGCGATGACGGTGACGCGCACCTCGTCGCCGAGCGAGTCGTCGATCGCGGTTCCGAAGATCACGTTCGCCTCCGGGTGCGCGTGGTCGCTGATGATCCGCGCGGCTTCGTTCACCTCGTACAGCGTGAGCTCGGAGCCGCCGGTGATGTTCAGCAGGATGCCGCGGGCGCCGTCGATCGAGGACTCGAGCAACGGCGACGAGATCGCCGAGCGCGCCGCCTCGACCGCGCGGTTGTCGTTGCGCGCGTAGCCAACGCCCATGAGCGCGGAGCCGGCGTCGGTGAGGATGGCCTTCACGTCCGCGAAGTCCAGGTTGATGAGACCCGGCGTCGTGATGAGGTCGGTGATGCCCTGCACACCTTGCAGCAGAACGGTGTCGGCCATCTTGAACGCGTCGAGGATCGTCGTCGTCTCGTCGGCGACGTCGAGCAGCCGGTCGTTCGGGATGATGATGAGGGTGTCGACCTTCTGCTTCAGCTCCTGGATGCCGCGCTCCGCCTGCTCCGCACGCACCTTGCGCTCGAACGAGAACGGACGCGTGACGACGCCGATGGTGAGCGCGCCCATGTTCTTCGCGATCTCCGCGACGACCGGCGCACCGCCGGTTCCGGTCCCGCCGCCTTCGCCGGCGGTAACGAAGACCATGTCGGCGCCCTTCAGCACCTCTTCGATGGTCTCCCGCGCTTCCTCGACGGCTCGCCGCCCCATATCCGGGTCGGACCCGGCCCCGAGTCCTCGCGTGATCTCCCGGCCGATGTCGAGCTTGAGGTCGGCGTCCGACATGAGGAGCGCCTGAGCGTCGGTGTTGATCGCGATGAACTCCACCCCGCGGAGTCCCTCTTCGATCATGCGGTTGACGGCGTTGACCCCGCCGCCGCCGATCCCCACGACCTTGATGACCGCGAGGTAGTTCTGAGGCGTTGTAGCTGCCATAGCGCGACCCCTCCTTTGGGTGGCCGTCTCGCTTCTCATCCCTGCGGCGCTCTCACGATGGACGAAGTCTCAACCATCGGTTGAACACCGTGTCCCCGCCTGAAGCGGAAGACGCGCACGCCTGCGGCACCAAGTCCGTAGGCGCTGGGGAAGGACGCGCCGAGGAAGTTCCGCGCTTCTTTGCAGGTCACGGAGGTTCCTAACCCTCTACTTCAGGATTAGTTTTATGTAAACCTCATGTGACGGTGCAGACGATACCCCGACCCTCATCTTGTAGTCAAGATGGAATGCGGGAAAAAAGAAGCACTAGATAGACGGTGTTCCGCGCCGTTCGCTACGTGATCTGCGCCGCGGGCCGCGCCGGCGAACGCAGATCGAGCGTCACGACCCTCTCCCCCGCCTTGCTGACCCGAGCCAGTACGAGACGCATCGCTTCGAGCTTCTCGTCGAGACGAGCGAGCGTGCCGAACCGCACCGTCATACCGTTCCGCACGAGCGTCAGTCCGGCAAGCGAGGTGGCGTCGATCTCGGGGGCGCCGGCGCGCAGCGCTTCCGGCAGTTGCGACCACAGCGAGACCGCCGCCTGGAGCGCGCGCGCTCGCACGCGGTCGCCTGGATCGGCCTCGAGATCGGAGTCGATCTGGATCGTCGGTAACGCCCGGCCGGTCGCGACGGTCTCCTCCAGGAGCGTCGCCTCGTCGTCGAGGTACCACCGGCCCTCCAGCGTCTGCAGCACGAACGACGGGGCCCGTTCCTCGACCACGATGCGCAGGCGCGACGGCGAGGGACGGGCGACGCGCACCGTGCGCACGAGCGGCAGCCGCTGGATCCGCTCACGAACGTCGCCGGCGTGAACCGACAGCATGTTCTGACCGACATGGAGACCGCTCGCTTGGAGGATCTGCGCGCGCGTCAGCAGGCGTGTGCCCGAGACCTCGATCGAATCGAGACCGAAGAGGGACGAGCGGGCCAGGATCCATCCGCCGATCGCCAGCACCAGAAGCGTGGCGACCGAGAAC
>JBASRP010000524.1:0-2550 GCA_049273905.1 Actinomycetota bacterium | reverse complement strand
GGCGGAGTTGGTCGCTTCCGCGCGCGCGGCGATCGTCCAGCCGGAGCGGCCGCTGGCGCGGCGCGCGTCGATCTGCTCCTCGCGCCAGAGCTTGAGGATGGCCTCGCGGATCGCCGCCTCTTCCTCGGGCGTCGGGTTGCCGCGCACGATGCGGAACTCGGGAGGCTCGCTCACGGCCGTGATGCTAGCGGCAGGCCCTACTCGGTGCGAAGAACGAGCGCCGGCTGCGTGCGCGCGGCCGAGCGGCCCGGGATCAGAGCGATGGCGTTCGCCACCACAAGGCCGATGGGAAGGATGGCCAGCAGGATCCACACAGGCACACGAGGTTCCGGAAGGATGCCGAGTCCTTCCGCGTAACGGGTCCAGAGCCATCGCCCGGCCACGGCTCCGACGGTAAGCCCCGCAACCGATGCGGCGACGAGGAGCGTCGTCGACTGCCACGCTACCGTCCGTCGCGTGTCGCCGCGCGTGAATCCGAGAGTCTTGAGGATCGCAAGATCGCGCCGCCGCCGCGTGATGCTCGTGACGAGAGCATGGGCGAGCGTGGCCAGTGCGAGCAGCCCCAGCATCCCGGACAGGAGGAGCGGAAGGTTCTTGCTCCGCCCGAAGTTCAGGAGGTCGGCCGGCGTCGGTTGGGTTCGTTGACTCCATCCCAGGCCGGCGAGTGATGCGTTGAGTCCCTTGATGGCCCGATCTCGGTCGGTGCCCGGCCGGAAACGGACCAGGAACCCCCCGGCATCGGCCGGATCGATGCCTGCGGGCGCCAGCGGTTCGAACGCGCGAAGGCCTTCGTAGGTGACAAGCGAACCCTCACCGAGGTTGGCGGTGTGGCCCGCCGTCGGAAGGACGCCTCGACCGACGACGGTCATCCGCGTCGGCGAGACACCGACCGGCGCGACGAGGACGGTGTCTCCCACCTTGCGGTGGATGCGCTCCAGCGTCTTCGATCCGAGCACGATCTCTACGCCGGTCTGTGGTGCGCGGCCCTCGAGGATCACGGGGAGGAACGTCTTGTGCCCGGCCTGCACGACCATCCCGTCGGCTTGGACGCGATCCACCAGGAACGGTATCCCTCCACCGCCGAACTCCGCCGCTTCGACCCTCGGATCGGCTTTGACGCGCGCCAGAGCCATGCGCGACGCGTTCGGGTCCACGGCATCGCCTCCGAACTCGAACTGCGTGTCCCACGTGACCCCGTACAGCCGCGGAGTACGGAGCAAGTGTCGCAGGCTGTCGCCGAAGGCGAACGACACGCTGAGGGCCGCGATAGCGAGAGCGACCCCGAGGACCGTCGTGCGGACGGGGACGGCGGTGCGGCCGCGTCCGGGCTCCAGCGCGAGGCGCGTCCCGATCACCGCGGGGGCCGAGGCTCCCGCTTGCGACGCGAACGCCGAGACTCGAGATCCGCGCTCTCCACCGTCTGCCGAGCGTTCAGCGGCGGCCGCTTGACGAGCGGCCCGGAACGCGGGAACCCCGGCGAAGACCAGAAGCACGACGACGATCACGGCGCCGCCTAGAAGCAGCGCCGTCGCGTCGAACGCGAAGCCCGGCTTCGGCTCGGCGGCACGAGCCAGACCGAGCGGCGC
Source organism: Actinomycetota bacterium (assembly GCA_049273905.1). Classification (GTDB taxonomy): domain Bacteria; phylum Actinomycetota; class AC-67; order AC-67; family AC-67; genus JBASRP01. The sequence continues at coordinate 964 of JBASRP010000524.1, read as the reverse complement.
GAGTGGCGACAGCGCGAATGCGATAGGGACGGCGAGGATCCCGCCCGCGAGCGCAACGATCGCTGCGCGCGCGATCCCGAGCGAGAAAAGTTGTGATCTCGTCACGCCGAGCGCCCGGAGGGACGGATACTCGACGCCTTCGGTCAGAGCCTGGCGGCCGAGGGTCTGGCCGAGAACCAGCAAGGTGACGATCGCGAGACACGCGGCGAACAACGCCAAGGACACAGCCTGGAGGTGGAACGCGCGCTGGACGTTCTTCGTTAGGGCCTGCTGGGTGTACCCGATGACCGGCCGGCCCCCGAATTTGTTCGTGAGGACGTCGCGGAAGGCCGGGAGATCCGCGCTTCCGTTCTTGAGCCACACGAGAAGGATGGGGAACGTCAGGATTCGCGTGTCGTACGCACGAAAGAAAGCAGAGGTGAGATGGAGGACCGGCGGACCGAGGTCGGATTCGGGCGGGAATTCGCCCGGCGAGGCGATGATTCCCGCCACCGTCATCGTCAGCGGGAACGGCTTCGGCTCGCCCGACTCGGTCGGCTCGAGGAACGCGACCCTCATCGTCGATCCGACGTGGAGCTTCCGTTTCTCGGCGACCGCCACCGGCACGCCGATCTCGTCGGCTCGTTCCGGAAGCCGACCGTCGACAACCTTGACGCCGTTGAAGGTGCGGTCGAAACGCGGGTCGGGCGATCCGAACATCTCCTCGTCGTCGGCGCGCGGAACGAACCGAGCGTCGATCACGGTCTGGACCTGAGGAACGTCCGCGAGAGACTCCCGCGTGATCGGGACCGAGTCCTCAAAGCCTGCGATACCGAGCAAGAACTGGTCGAAAGGATTCTTCTCGAGCAGGAAGCGAGGGTACGCCGAATCGGTGCGTCGTGCGCCGGCCACCGTCGCGAGCGTCGTTCCCCCGAAGGCGGCGATCATCAACGCGAGGCCCAGCCAGCCGCGCCACTTCGCGCGC
>JBASRP010000523.1:0-12082 GCA_049273905.1 Actinomycetota bacterium | reverse complement strand
CGCTCGGTGAGGATCACGATCCCGACGTGTTGGGCGCCCTCGAGCTGGCCGTCGGCGGTGCGATGCTTCAAGCCGGAATGGGACACATGACGTACGAGGAACTGCCCGACCGCATCGCCGGCGTCGTCGCGCTGTTGCAGGGAGGGGGCTGATGTCGACCGCGGCGCCCGAGCGTCTCCGCTACAGCCCGTACGACTACGCGATCCACGAGGACCCGTACCCGACCTACGCGCGCCTGCGCGAGGAGTCTCCGGTGTATCGGAACGAGGAACTCGGCTTCTGGGCGCTGTCCCGTCACGCCGACGTCACAGCGGCGTACAACGACACCGAACGCTTCTCGAACGCGAACGGCGTGTCGTTCGATCCCTCAGCGACGGGTCCGCACGCGAGCCGCACGATGTTCTTCCTCGCGATGGATCCGCCGAAGCACGGGCGGATGCGCGGCCTCGTGTCTCGCGCGTTCACGACCCGGCGCATCGATGAGATGGAGCCGCGCATCCTCGAGCTCACACGCCACCACCTCGAGCCGGCGCTCGAACAGAAGAGCTTCGACTTCGTCGGCGATTTCTCGGGCAAGCTCCCGATGGACGTGATGTCCGACATGATCGGGGTCCCGCCGTCCGACCGGGAGGAGATCCGTCGTCTCGCGGATCTTCTCGTCCATCGGGAGGAGGGCGTGTACGACGTCCCGCCGGCCGGCGCCGAGGCTGCTTTCACGTTGGCGCGGTACTTCAGGGACATGGCCGAGGAGCGACGCACACAGCCGCGCGATGACCTCACGTCGGCGCTCGTCGATGCCGAGCTCGACGGCGAGCAGTTGACCGACAACGACATCATGAGCTTCCTCTTCCTCATGGTCGTCGCCGGGAACGAGACAACGGCGAAGTTGCTGGCGAACGCGTGGTACTGGGGACGGCGCAATCCCTCGGAGCTCGCGAAGCCGTTCGGTGATCCTTCGTGGATCGGCGCGTGGATCGAAGAGACGCTTCGGTACGACGGTTCATCGCAGGCTATCGCCCGAACGGTGACGAAGGACGTCGAGTTGCACGGACGGACGCTGGCCGCAGGCGATCGTGTGGCGTTGCTGATCGGCTCGGCCAACCGCGATCCGCGCGCGTTCGCGGACCCGGACCGGTACGACCTCGAACGCGACACGAGCGTCATGGTCAGCTTCGGCGCCTCGCGCCACTTTTGTCTCGGCGCATCCCTCGCCCGTCTCGAAGCGCGCGTCGCGTTGAACGAGCTCGTCCGCCGCGTGCGCACGTACGACGTCGACGAGGCCGGCGCGCGTCGCGTGCACTCCGTCAACGTGCGCGGTTTCGCGAGCCTCCCAACGACGGTGGAGACACGATGACGGGTCCGGCGATCGTTACCGGCGCTTCGTCGGGGATCGGTGCGGCGACCGCGCGCGCGCTCGCGGCGGCGGGGCATCCCATCGCGCTCGGTGCGCGGCGAGTCGAACGCTGCGAAGCGATCGCCGGAGAGATCACCGCGGCCGGCGGCCAGGCAGTCGGGCTGTCCCTAGACCTCGCCGACGCGGGATCCGTGAAGGACTTCGCGGCCGCTGCGGAAAGCGCGCTCGGCCCGATCGACGTTCTCGTTTCGAACGCCGGCGAAACGCGCCTCGGGACCGGCGTGGACGTCGAGCCCGATGTTTTCGCGCGGCTGCTCGAGGTCAACCTCCTCGGCGCGCAACGCCTCGTCTCCCTGATCGCGCCGTCGATGATCGAGCGCGCTCGGGGAGACATCGTGTTCGTCAGCTCGGACGCGGTCGAGCAGCCGCGGCCGCGCATGGCGTCGTACGTGTCGGCGAAGGCAGGCCTCGAAGGGCTCGCCCGCACGATGCAGCTGGAACTCGAGGGCAGCGGGGTGCGCGTCTCGATCGTCCGGCCGGGCCACACGCTCACGGAGATGGGGTCTGGTTGGGACCCGGCCGTCGTGAAGGACTTCATCGGCGAGCTGAAGCGCTGGGGGTTGATGCGGCACCGCGGACTCCTGCGACCGGACGACGTCGCGCGCGTGATCGTTCACGTCGTGTCGATGCCGCGCGGCGCGCACATCACGGCCGTCGACGTCCAACCGGAAGCGCCGGTCAAGAAACCGGAGGAGAGCTCATGAGCATGGCGACAGAGTTGCGACAGCCTCCCGAGGTGTCGGGGGCCCTCGACGACGGGCATCTCCAGGAGTTGCGCCACGACCCGATCGGACTGCTCCGTCGCGTCCGCGCCGAGTGCGGCAACGTCGGCGGCTTCCACCTCGCCGACAAGCCCGTCGTGCTGCTGTCCGGCGCAACCGCGAACGAGGTCTTCTTCCGCGCGTCGGAAGAGGAGTTGAACCAGGCCGAGGCCTACCCGTTCATGACGCCGATCTTCGGCAAAGGCGTCGTGTTCGACGCGCCGCCCGAGCAGCGACAGGAGATGCTGCACAACCAGTCGCTCAAGGACAAGTACATGCGCGGGCACGCGCAGAAGATCGCGAACGAGGTCGACGATATGGTCGGTCGCTGGGGCGAGGCCGGCAACATCGACCTGCTCGACTTCTTCGCGGAGCTGACGATCTACACCTCGTCGTCGTGCTTGATCGGCAAGAAATTCCGCGACCAGCTCGACCGGCGGTTCGCCGACCTGTACCACGATCTCGAGCGCGGCACCGATGCCATCGCGTACGTGGACGCCTACGCGCCGATCGAGAGCTTCCGCCTGCGCGACGCCGCACGCGTCGCGCTCGTCGAGCTCGTCCAGGGAATCATGAACGCGCGCGCCACGGGCCCGGCGGCGACCGACGAGGACCGCGATCTGCTCGACGTGCTCATCGCGGTGAACGAGTCGGGGAAGATGCGCTTCACCGCGGACGAGATCACCGGGGTTTTCATCTCGATGATGTTCGCCGGACACCACACGACCTCTGGGACCGCGGCCTGGACGCTGATCGAGCTCCTGCGTCATCCGGACGAGATGAAAGCGGTCGTCGAGGAGCTCGACCGCCTCTACGCCGACGGCCAGGAGGTCAGCTACCAAGCGTTGCGCGAGATGCCGCTGCTCGAGTCGGCGATCAAGGAAGCGCTCCGCCTCCACCCGCCGTTGATCCTGCTGCTGCGGGTCGCGAAGCAGGCCCTCGAGGTCGGCGGCTTCCGCATCGAGCCGGGCACGTTCGTCGCGGCGTCGCCGGCCGTATCGAATCGCCTTCCGGAGGACTTCGACGAGCCGGACGCGTTCGTTCCGTCGCGGTATCTCGAGCCGCGACGCGAGGACCTCGCCAACCCGTGGACGTGGATCCCGTTCGGCGCCGGCAAGCACCGCTGCGTCGGCGCCGCCTTCGCGATGATGCAGCTGAAGGCGATCTTCTCGGTTCTGCTGCGCGGCTGGACCTTCGAGCTGACGCAGCCCTCCGAGGAGTACCGCAACGACCACACGAAGATGGTGGTGCAGCTCCAGCAGCCGTGCGGGGCGCGCTATCGCGTGCGAGGGTGAGGACGTGAGAATCGTCGTCGATCGCGACCTCTGCCAGGGCCACGGCGTGTGCGAGTCGGAAGCCCCCGAGGTGTTCACCGTTCCGAAGAGCGGCCAGGTATCGCTGCTTCAAGAGACGCCGCCCGACGCGTTGCGGGCGAAAGTGCAGATGGCCGTCACCTACTGTCCGACGCACGCCCTGAAGATCGTGGAGGACTAGAGATGCCTGCGTTCCCCCGTGAAGAGCTCGAAGAGATGGTGCAGCGGTGGCTCGACACCAACCGTCGCGCCGAGGAGATCGGCGACTGGCGGATACTCGCCGACCTGTTCACCGAAGACGCCACGTACGGATGGAACCTCGGGCCGACCGGTGAGTTCATGGCGGTCGGGCGCGATCAGATCCGCGAGGTCGCGCTCGGACTCGAGATGGGCGGGCTCGACGGCTGGACCTACCCGTACCACGACGTGCTGATCGACGACCGCAAGGGTCAGATCATCGGGATCTGGAAGCAGATCGCCGACGCGAAACGTGCCGACGGATCTCCGTACGAGGTCGCCGGGATCGGCGGCAGTTGGTTCCGCTACGCGGGCAACTTCCAGTGGTCGTGGCAGCGCGACTTCTTCGACTTCGGCAACGCCGCGCATCTGTTCGTCGAGATGATCAAGGACGGCACTCTGTCGGAAGGCATGACGAAGCGGATGGAGCGCGTCGCGGCGGGAGACCTCCCCGGCCACTACAAGCTCGGACAAGCGCCGGTCGGATTCTGGGACCTGCCCGGATGAGCACGGTCTTCGACGACCTCGACCGCGCGACGCTCGCGGTCCTCTGTCGCGAGTATCTGCTCTGCGGTCACCTGATCGACCGCGCGGCGATGCCGCTCGTGCTGCAAGCCTTCGGGATGGAGGCGATGCGCGACGTCGCGATCGATGAGTGGATGGGAGCGAGTCCCGTCTACACGCGCCGCATGCGCGCGCTGCTCGAGATCGAAGGGGACGACGTCGCGACGATCTTCAAGGGGATGCAGCTCGACATCGGCGCGCCGCCGCAGTTCATGGACTTCCGGTACGAGGTCACCGACGCGCACCACGGCGAGTTCGCGCTTGCGTCGTGCGGCGCGCTGCTGGACGTCGAGCCGTACGGCGAGCCGTTCGTCGTCACCATGTGCCACCACATCGAAGACCCGACGTTCGACGCGACGGCCGCCGCGACCAACCCGCGGGCGCGGATGCGTCCGATCCACCGCCCGCCGCGCGTCCCCGCCGGACGGGTTCCGTTCTGCTTGTGGAGCGTCGTGATCGACGAGAGCGCGGAGCCCCTGCCGATGCCCGAGGGCGCGGAGCGTTTGCTGACCTCGCGGGCGGCGGCGACGATCCTCGATACGGCGGCCGGGCCCGACGCCGAGGGCGCCACCGACTACGCCGGGCCGCTGGTTCCGGACATCCGGTTCGAAGAGTTCTCGCGCAACACCCTCATCGCGCTGGCGCAGGAGATCTGCCTGCAGGGACACCTGCTCACGCTGACGTTCACCGATGCGCTGGAGCGTCGCTTCGGCGCGGACGCCGTCCCGGAGATCGCCCGCAAGCGCATGGCAGGCGTTGCCGGCATCGCGGCCCGGCGGCTCAAGCGCGCGCTGGGCCTCGGTGACGGTCGCGACGATCTCGTCCGCGTCCTCCGGTTGCACCCCGCCTTCCATCCACACGCCTATGTCGCGGTCGACGTCGCCGACGACCTCAGCGTTTCTCTCCGCGACTGTCCCGCTCTCGGCGATAGGCCCGGCCTCTCGTGGGCCGACTCGCTCGACGCGACGGCGCTCGAGGCGATCGCGCAAGAGTTCGACCCAACGGCGCGCGTCGCAACGACGGGTGATCGCTCGTGGCGCATCGAGCTCGGCGCCTCCTCCGAACCGTCGCCCGAGATCGGCGAGGTCAAGCTGACGAGCCTCAGCACCGGCGCGGCGTTCGCGTTCGAGGACCGATGACGGCCGTCGGGTTCATCGGCCTCGGCCAGATGGGCGCGCCTATGGCGGGCCATCTCGTGGGAACCGGAGAACTCATCGTCTGCGACGCGCGCCCCGAAGCGACCGAGCCGCTCGCCGAGAAGGGCGTCACGGTCGCGGCGACGCCGGCAGAGGTCGCTGCCGGCGCGGACGTGATCTCGGTCATGGTCCTCGACGACGAGCAGGTCCACGACGTCGTCCTGGGTTCCGGCGGGATCGCGTCCGCGGCGCGTCCGGGAACCGTGGTGGCCATCCACTCGACGATCCGGGCGGGGACCGCCGAAGAGCTCGCCGCGGTGACGTCGCACCGGATGCATATCGTCGACGCGCCCGTCAGTGGAGGCTTCATGGGCGCGCACGAGGGCAGCCTCGCCGTCATGGTCGGCGGCTCGGACGACGCCGTCGAACGGTGCCGGGATCCTTTCGGACACTGGGCCTCTCTCTTCGTGCACGCCGGGCCGACGGGCGCCGGAACGCGCATGAAGCTCGTACGCAATGCGATGCACTTCGCCGCATTCACGGCAGCACTGGAGGCGCAGCGCCTGGCCGAGGCGGCCGGGATCGACCTGGCCCATCTCGCACAGGTCGTCCTCCATTCCGACCGGGTCACGGGCGGCCCCGGCGCGATCATGTTCCGGAACGCGACTACCAGCGTTACTCCGGACGACGCGTTGTACGAGACGCTCGTGCACGTCCGCAGGCTGGGCGAGAAGGATCTGGCGCTCGCGATCGAACTCGGCGAGGAGCTGGGCGTGGAACTTCCACTGGCGAGGCTGGCTCTGGAGCGATTCGCCGGCGGGCTCGGCGTCCCACACGAGGAGGGTGAATCAAGATGACCGACGACGATCGCAGAGCGCGCGGATTGCAGAAGATGAACGAGGTCTACGGCTGGGACATGAAGGACCAGCCCGGCGACTTCTTCGGTCTGACCGCGAGTCACCTCTTCGGCGAGATCTGGCAGCGCGAGGGCCTGAGTCTCCGCGACCGGCGCCTGCTCTTGATCGGGCTCCTCCTCGGACACGGCACGTACGAGATGCTCGACATCCAGATCGATTCCGCCCTGCGCGTCGGCGACCTGTCCGCGGACGAACTGCGCGAGATCGCGATCTTCCTGGCGCATTACGCCGGCTGGCCGAAGGGCGCGAAGCTCTACACGGCAGTCGAGAAGGCCGCAGCCTCCAAGCGAGACTGACCCGGCAGCACCAACCCAAGGGAAGCACGAACGTTCACACCACGGACGCCGCCGGGTTGCGCTCCGTTCACGTTGCCTGCTTAGGTTTCGGGTGACCACCGCCGTACGAACGGGACGACGATGCCCCCTCGCAGGGCCGCGCATATGCGTGCTCTCTTCGCGAGTATCCTCGCGCTGACGACGCTCGCGTTCTCCCCCGCCTCATCGCAGACCACCGCCCTCGAAGGCATCCCTGCGTACGATCACATCGCGATCATCGTTCTCGAAAACGAGAATTTCGCCGAGAGCTGGGGCCCGGGGAGCGTCGCGACATACCTCAACTCGCTGCGCGGCGTCGGCGTCTTCGCCGAGCAGTACTACGCGACCGGGCACTTGAGCCTGACGAACTACATCGCACTGATCAGCGGACAGCCCGCAAACCCGTTGAGCGGATTGGATTGCCTCCCCGCGAACCTCTGGCTGTGCGTGCAACCGCAATCCCTATACACGGGCGGGCGGAACCTCGCCGATCAACTCGAAGAAGCCGGGCACACGTGGAAGGGCTACATGGACTCCATGCCCGAGCCGTGCTTCCACGCGGACTATTTACCGACCGCGCTGCCTCCCGATCCGTATCAAGGCGACAGTCAGGAGGAACCGGCGAAGGACTACGCCGACCGCCACAACCCGTTCATCTATTTCGACGACATCGTCGGGAATGACGAGCGATGCAAAGCGCACGTGCGCCCGTACCCGGAGCTGGCGACGGACCTCGCCGCCGAGGCCCTTCCGTCGTTCTCGTTCATCACGCCGGACACGTGCCACGACGGACACGACGCGCCGTGCTCGAACGGTGCGCCCGGCGGACTGATCAGCGCGGACGCGTGGCTCGCGGCGGAGGTTCCCGATCTGCTCGCGTACATGACGAATCACAACGGCTTGCTGATCATCACGTTCGACGAGAACGGCTTCACCGATCTCAACGGGATCGGATGTTGCACGGGTGGTCCGCTCGGGCTTCCAGGCTTCGGCGGACGGATCGGTCTCGTGGCCGTGGGCGCGGGCGTGACGCCGGGCAAAGTGGTCGGCACGAAGTACGACCACATGTCGCTCCTGCGGACGATCGAGGACTCCTTCGGGATCTCCGAGTACCTCAACAACGCCCGCACAGCACGGCCGATGAGCGACCTGTTCGGCTAGCGCGGGCAGGAAGCGCCGCCCTCCCCGGCGAAACCTCTCTAGCTCACACTGAAACGGGGGATGCATCGTGCGCCGAACCTTGCTCGCTCTCGCTCTGATCGTGGCCGTCGCGGCTACGGTCGCGCCGGCCAGCGCCGCAGCGCCCCCCTATCTCGTCGGCGCCGCCGCGAAGGACATCAGCCCGTACAAGTGGGGCACGATCAACAAGGGCGGCTTCGGGTTCGGCGACGGGTCGACGTTCGTCAGCCAGCAGCTCGGGCCCGGCGACACCGGGAAGATGGAGAAGGACCACATCGCGGCGCGCGCCGTCGTCATCCAAGACGCGCGCACGAAGGTCGCGGTTTCGTTCGTCACCGTCGAAACGCAGGGGATGTTCGCCGCGTACGAGAACGACCCGGCCGACGGCCTCTACGCGATCGAACAGCGCGTCGCCGCGCGCATCCCGCAGCTTCCGGCCTCGAACATCGTGATCTCGAACGACCACACCCACTCGGGTCCCGACGCCATCGGCGTCTGGGGGTTCATCCCGCGCGACTACCTCGACTACATCGCGAACCAGATAGTCGCGGCGATCGTGACTGCATACCGCGTGCGGCGACCGGCGACGATCGTCGCCGGCGCGGACGACGCACCCGACATGATCTACAACCAGACGTGCACCGAGGCCCTCAACCAGGATGAGAACTCGAACTTCCCGAACAACGTGTGCGATCCGTTCGAGGAATCGAAGGACTCGTGGGTCCGCGTCTTCCAGGCACGCGATACGCGCCGGCGCGTGATCACCACGGTGATGTCGTACGCGGCGCACGCGACGCTCGGCGGCGCGGGCGGGGTCCACGGTGACTGGCCCCAGTTCATGTCAGAGGCACTCACGAAGAAGTACGGCGGCGTCGGGATCGCCTTCGAGGGCACGAACGGCCGCATCCAGCCGTGCCGGCCGCGCTGCTCGTTCACGGACCGATCGAAACCCGGGTACGGGCTCGCCGACCGCCGAGCCGCCTACACGACGATGCTCAGTTACCACGTCTCGAAGGCACTGACCGGCGCACCGCGCGTGACCGGTCCGGTGCGCGCGGCGAAGGGGTTCATCCGTCACGACGTCGAGAACCCGATCGTCCTCGCGCTGTTGTTGAACGGCGAGTCACTCGGCGCACCGCTGCAGCGTTCACGCAAGGCGCCGTGGGTCGTCGGCAATACCGTGCGTACGATTGTCTCGGCGTTCCGCGTCGGCGATCTGCTCTTCAACGGCGCGCCCGGCGAGCCGTACCCGAACATCGCGGCGGGCGTGGTCCAAGCGACCAACGTCGCGCCGCAGCGGCACTGGACGTTCGCGCTCGCCGACGACCAGCTCGGCTACCTGATCGCGCCGGCCGAGGGCTGGCCGGCGGTTGCCGCGCAGGTCGCCGTCAACGACAACTCGATCTTCAACATCTCGCCCACGGCCGGCGATCACGTGATGTGCGCGCAGATCCGGCTATCCCGTGAGGTCGGATTCGACGTCGCGCCGCTGCTCGACGATCCGCGCTGCCTCGTGTGGGATCGCGTGGACGCGCTGGGCGACCCGCTCGGCGGCTGAGCCGCTACTTCTTCTTCGCGGCGTCCCGCTCGGCGACGTACTTCGCGGTCGCGGCGTCCTGCGCGTCCATCTGCACCTTGCGCATCTGATCGTTCCGGGCGGCAACGATGTCGCGCGACGTCATCTGCGCGTCCAACTGACCTTGGAACCGCGGCGCGACGTAGCGCGCGAACAGCTCGTACGAGCGCAGTGTGGCCTCGCGGTCGGCCCACTCGTGTGCCGTGAAGAGGTACGTGCCGAACCCGCCGGACTGCTTCTCGAGGCGGGCGATCGCGTCGGCCGCCATATCGGGCGTCCCGACTGCAGAGATCCCGATGCCGTTGAACATGTCGACGATCGTGTCGAGGTCTAGGTCGGCGACCTCCGGCGGCAGGATCGGGAGAGCCGCAACCTTCGTGATGTACTGGATCCATCGTTCAAGTCCGAACCGCACGTCTTCCTTCGCCTGCTCGACGGAATCGGCGATGTGCATCGGACCGACGAGTCGCCACTGCGACCGGTCGACAGTCGTCCCCGAGCGCGCCGCCTGCTCCTCCATCACCGTCCAGTGATTGCCAAGCGCGGTGAACCCCTCGATCGTCGTTGCCGCGATCGACAACAAGCCGCAGCCGAACTTCGCCGCAAGACGCGGGCCCGACGCCGACGCGATCGCGGCGACCGCGATCTCGAAACGCGGCTGCGTGTAGGGGCGCAGGTGAAGACGCGCATCTTTGAGGGTGAACCAGTCGGTCTCGCGAGTCACCGGCTCGTCCGTCGTCAACAGCGCGATGATCGCGTCGAGGGACTCCTCCATCATGTCGCGCTGCCGCATCGGGTCGATGCCCATCATCGCGGCGTCGCTCGGAAGCGCGCCGGGTCCGACGCCGAGCATCGCGCGCCCGCGCGTCAGGTGGTCGAGCAGGACCATGCGGTCGGCGAGCAGCAGCGGGTGGTGGTACGGGAGAGAGGACACGCCGGTCCCGAGGCGGATGTGTTTCGTCCGCGCGGCGGCCGCGGCGATGAAGACCTCCGGCGAGGCGATGATCTCGGCGCCGGCGGAGTGATGCTCCCCGAACCAGGCCTCGTCGTAGCCGAAGCGGTCGAGTGCTTCCACGAGCTCGAGGTCGCGCTCGAGCGCGAGCGTCGGATTCTCATCCGCGCGATGGAATGGTGCGAGGAAGATCCCGAACCGCATACGACCCCTCCTAGCCGCGGGCCTGAAGCATATGAGAGGTCGCCGAGACCGGAGAAACGGGCGCCCGCGCTAGCGCAGCGCCATCGGCACGCTCACCGAGGCGGTGAGCTCGACGACGGCCGGCGTTCGGGAGCTGGCGAAATCGCTCGTCGTCGTCGTGATCTCGAGGACGAGCTTGTGCCCCGCCTCGACCATCCACGCAACACCGGCGATGTCGAGCGAGAAACGCTGGGGCGTCGAGGAGAGGTCGTAGAAGCGCATCGGCATGGACTGGTCGTCGATGACGACCGCCTCGCCGGACGGGTCGATGTCGAGCAAGCGGAAGAACACCGATGCGTCGGGACCGACACCCGTGACCGTCCCTGTGACGCGCGGGATCCCGAGGGCGAGGAAGGGGCCGTCCTTCACGGGGAAGCGGACACCGTCCCTGCCGGGGGTCGGTGCGGTCGCCACGCCGCTCGTCGGCGCCACTGCGTTCGCGAGCATCCCGAGACCCGATGCCTTGATCCACTTCGCCGGGAGGGACGCGACCCCGTGCCACGTCGCGTTCTGCGTCTGGTATTCGATCGACGGACCGGTGCTCGCGCGCTTGTCGCCGAGCAGGAAGTGACGGAACCAGTTGATCGTGCGCGCGTGCGTGTGTGTGGCGGCCGCCTCTCCCCCGCTCTCGCACGAGCTGCCGGCCGCGTTGACCGCGTGCGCCGTCTCGCCACCGCCGACCAGGCCGCCGCAGAAGAAGACCATCTTGGTGAAGACGCCCTTCCGACGGAGCGCGTTGTACGTCGCGATCGCGTGGTTGAGGGGGAACAGAGTGTCGTTCGTCCCTTGCATCAGGAGCGTCGGCGCGCGCACGCCCGGAACCTTGCGCCCGCCGAGCGACGTGCCGCCGGTGATGTAGCGCGCGGTGGACTTGTCCTGGAACCAGCGCAACGTATCCGGCGTCCACTTGTTGAGAGCGGCGCCCTCTATGAGCGACTGGTAGATCTGCGGAGCGAGCGTGCCGGTCTCCGGCCCGTTCGGCGACGACAGTCCCGGCAGAAGGCCGCCTTCCACGCCGATCCCGAAGAGCAGCAGATCCCATCCGAGCTTCGTGACGCCGTTGGGCATGAGGGCTTGCGGCAGATCGTTCCATGCGATCAGCGGAACGATCGCGTCGACGCGGTGATCCGCAGACGCGGTCATGAGCTGGATACCGCCGCCGTACGACGCGCCGGCCATCCCCATCCGCGGGTCGTTCCGGCGATCCTTCCGGACCCACGGGAGGGTCGCGGAAAGATCGATCAACTTCTGGACGTCACGGACCTCGAAATCCTGCGAGTCGGTGTTCGCCTCGCCGCCCGACGTGCCGAACCCGCGCGGGTCCCACGTCAACACGCCGAACCCCGCCGCGGTGAGCTCGCCGATCAAGCCCGTCGCAGCGGTCTGGCCCGCCGAACTCCACCCCGGTCCGATGAAGATGATCGGCACCCGCTTCGACGCGGACGTGCCGGCCGGCTGGAAGAGGTTGTAGTGGAT
>JBASRP010000520.1:0-2712 GCA_049273905.1 Actinomycetota bacterium | reverse complement strand
GCCGACGGCCGGGCGGCCTTCAGCGCCGTCGCGCCGCCAGAGCGGACGCTTGCGGCCGGGCGGTTCCTCCTCGCGACGCGCCGCGGCAAGCAGTTCAACTCGATGATCCACCGTGCGAAGGACCCCCTCACCGGGGCGGTCCGCGACGACGTGCTCGTCGCCCCCGAGGACGCCGCCACTCTGAAGCTGAGTGAGGGCGACGCGGTGCTGGTCCGCTCTGAGGTCGGTGAGTTCCGCGGCCGCACGAAAGTGGTGCCGATCCGACCGGGTAACGTTCAGGTTCACTGGCCCGAGTCGCAGGTTCTCATCCGGCGCGGCGTGCGAGATCCCGAGTGCGGCGTGCCCGACTACAACGCGATCGTCGAATTGATCCCCGACACGTCGTCCCTCACGAGTTGACCGCCCTTCGCTCACCGGTGACGCTACCGGGGTGAGGCAACCCGGCGGTCACGCGGCACGTCCGGCGTCGACCGTTCCCGCGACCCCGCTCGTCGTGCGCGACGGCGCGTCGCGGCCGCGGTCCGACGTCCTGGCGGCCGAGGAGCCGCTCGAGATCCGCATCAACACCGGAGGCGAAGACCACGCGATCAGCGTGACGATGCGCACGCCGGGCAACGACTTCGAGCTCGCCGTTGGCTTCCTTACGACCGAAGGCGTCATCGGCGGCAAGAGCGACATCGATCAGGTCCGGTACTGCGTCGGCGGCCCCGTCGAGCAGCAATACAACATCGTGACCGTCGCTCTAAGGCCCGGCGTCACATTCGACGAGGAACGGCTGAAGCGGAACTTCTACACGACGTCGTCGTGCGGCGTGTGCGGGAAGGCGTCGCTCGAGGCGATCGCCCTGCAGGATCCGCCGCCGCTGCCGGAGGGACCCGTGCTCGACGCGTCGTTCGTCGTCTCGCTACCGCTCAAGCTGCGCGAGTCACAGAAGGTGTTCGCGCGGACCGGCGGCCTCCACGCGGCGGGCCTGTACACACCGGACGGGACCGAGCGCGCCGTGCGCGAGGACGTCGGGCGCCACAACGCGGTCGACAAGGTCGTGGGATGGCTCGTTCTCGAAGGTCGGTTCCCTGCCGGCGAGTCGATCCTGGTCGTCAGCGGCCGCGCGTCGTTCGAGATCATGCAGAAGGCCCTCGCGGCCGGGATCCCGGCGGTTGCCGCCGTGGGCGCCCCCTCGTCGCTTGCCGTCGACATCGCGGAGCGTTTCGGCATGACGCTCGCTGGGTTCGTGCGCGACGACTCGCTGAACGTTTACGCTGGCCGCGAGCGCATCCGCGTAACGCCGGAGAGCTAACCGAGACGAGAAAAGCGATGGACGACGCACCCACCACACCGCAAGAGGTCTGGGCGCTGATCGAGCGCGCCGACGAGCTCACCAAGTACGCACGGAACCGCGATCCGGCGACGGCGTACGCGCAAGCCCGCGCGACGCTCGAGCGCGCCGCCGAAGCCGCGCGCACCGTACCCGGCGCGGAGAAACTCGAGCAGCAGGCGGCTCGGCGGCTCGACGACCTCGCGAAGCTGGAGTCGGCGTGAAGCAGATGCGCGACGACCACGGCGGCCGGCTCCCGCCCAACCAACGCCTCACGCGAGGCTGGCCGATCCTGCATGCGTCGCCGATCCCCAAGTTCAAGGAAGAGCTCTGGACGTTCCGGGTCTGGGGCGAGGTCGAGAACGAGGTCGAGTGGTCGTGGGCGGAGTTCCGCTCGCTCCCGAAGTTCCGGAATACGTCCGACTTCCACTGTGTGACGGGCTGGTCGAAATTCGATGTGGCCTGGGAGGGCGTCTCGTTCAAGGAGATCGTTTCCCGCGTGAAGCCGAAGGCGTCCGCGACAGACGTGATCGTGCATGCCGAGTACGGCTACACGGCGAACCTTCCGCTGGCCGCCCTGGACGACACAGACGTTCTGTTCGCGTGGGCGCACGACGGGTTCGACCTCGAGCCCGAGCACGGCGGACCACTCCGGCTGGTCGTCCCGAAGCTGTACGCCTGGAAGAGCGCGAAGTGGGTGCGCGGCCTTCACTTCCTGGACCACGACGAGCGTGGATACTGGGAGGAGCGCGGCTACCACAACCGCGCCGATCCTTTCCGCGAGGAGCGCTACAGCTGGCAGGAGTGACGGGGAAGAGGACGGTCACGCGCGAGGAACTCGCGCGTCCGATGGTCCCGTACGAGGACGCCCTCGCCCGGGTTCTCGAGCAGATCACGCCGCTCCCGGGTTCGCTCATGGCTCTGCGCGACGCGCGCGGTCTCGCGATCGCCGAGTCGATCGTCGCCGAGCACGATGTACCCGGCTTCGACAACAGCGCCATGGACGGCTACGCGATCGCCGCCGCCGACACCGCATCGGCGTCGCGCGACGTGCCGGCCGTGCTGCGTCTGATCGAAGACCTTCCGGCCGGCACCGCGCCGACGAAAACCGTCGCGCCGGGCACGGCCGCGAAGATCATGACCGGCGCACCGATCCCGCCGGGCGCCGACGCCGTCGTCCCGTGGGAGGACACCGAGGCCCGCGGCGACGCCGTCGCCGTCCTCACGCCGGTCCCGGCACGCAAGCACGTGCGCCCGCGCGGGGAGGACGTCAAGAAGGGTCAGGAGGTCATCGCGGCCGGCACCGTTCTGCGGCCGGTGCACCTCGGCGTCATCGCATCGGTGGGCCGGACGCACGTCCACGCGATCCCGCATCCGCGCGTCGCGGTTCTCTCGAC
>JBASRP010000259.1:0-9106 GCA_049273905.1 Actinomycetota bacterium | reverse complement strand
CCGGATCCATCTAGACGTTCGTGGTGCGCGCCGACGATGCGGCACGCGTCGGCGTCGAGGCCGACCGTCGGCAGCAACCGCTCGCCGATCGTCGGGTGGCGCCGCAGTGCGCGGCGGGTTGATGCGGCGAGCTCCCGGCTCTCCCCCAGGCTCTCCCAATCCAACAGGAGCTCGCCGACGTCGTGGAGGCGAGCCGCATCCTCCAGGACGATGACCTCGTCGCGAGGCATCCCCATCGCCTCGCCGATCGACCGCGCCGTCGCCGCGACGCGTCGCGCGTGACCCTCGCGGCCCGTTTCGGATTCCACCATGCCAAGCAGCGACTCGAGGATCATGCGGGCCGCGTGGCGCACCTCTGTGCGCACGCGATCGAGTTCCTCGCGCCCGTCCGCGTCGGCGGTGCGCTCGGCGCGGTCGAGACCACGCAGCGCTTCATCGGTGGCACGAACGGCCTCCAAAAGGACCGTTCGGACGCCGCCTTCAGCCTCTCCGAACCCCGGTTCCACGACCCAAACGGTATGGGCCGCAGGGCGGCGAGATAAGCGGAGGAATGCGGAATCGCGCTGGTCAGTTATGCCGACGCGAGAAGGGCTTTGTGCCCGAAGAGTGGAGAACGTCCGCTATCGCGGCGGTTCGATCAGGCGGATGCGGATCGCTTCGTGGACCGCTTCCACGCGATTGTTCACTTGGAGTTTCCGGTACGTGTTCCCGATGTGCGTGTTGACGGTTCTCTCGCTGATGCCGAGCTTCGTCGCGATCTGCCGGGCCGATGAGCCGTTCGACAGCTCGACGAGAACCTCGCGCTCGCGCGGCGTCAACAGATAGAAGACGTCGGCCGCGGCCCGCGCCTCTTCGGCGTACTTCGTGAACTGATCGAGGACCTTGCGCGCCAGTCCCGCTTCGAGGAACGAGCCGCCCTGGGAGACGACCTTCACGGCGTGCTGGATGCGATCGAGCGGCGATGACTTCGGGAGGTACCCGCTGGCGCCGGCTTTGATCGCTTCGAAGATGACCTCGCGGTCCTCGTGCACCGTCAGGATGACGACGGCGGTGTTGGGAAGCTCGGCCTTGATCCGGCGCGTCGCCTCGATGCCGTCCATCGCACCGGGCATCTCGACGTCCATGAGGACGACCTCGGGCGCGTGCAGGCGGGCGAGCTCGAGGGCCTCCTCACCGGTCGACGCCTCGCCCATCACCGTCGCCCCGGGGATGAGCGCGCAGAGCTGAACCACCCCGCTCCGGGAGATCGCGTGGTCGTCGACCACGAGGATCGAGATAGGAGGATCGCCTTCGCCGTTTCCCACCGACATGCCTTCGCCCGGCCTTTCCGTCGCGCGATGAAACTACATCACCGCGGGAGCACTCTCTAGTTGCCCGGCCATCCGGGACACGCGGGAAGGGGACGACTCACGCCAACTCCCCGCAAATCGCTGCCCGGTTCCTGCGCCAACTCCCCAGGCGTCCTTTATCTCCTCGGCCGTTGGGGGCGTCTCCTTCAGTCACCGCCCTCGGTGGCCGAAACACCTATCGCGGGAGAGGAATCGCCCGAAAGAAGGGGACGCCCAGTGGCAAAGATCCTGATCGTCGACGACGAAGCTCCGATCCGCGCGCTCATGCGCGCGACTCTCACCATGGCCGGGCATCAGGTGAAGGAGGCCGCGGGCGGCGAAGAGGCGCTCGAGAAGATCAAGAAAGAAGACTTCGATCTGGTCGTGCTCGACATCATGATGCCGGTCACCGACGGCTACGAGGTGCTCGAGCGCGTGAAGGCGATCCCCGCGAAGGCCCACACCCCTGTGGTGGTCGTCACCGCGAAGCCGTACGAGTCCGAGGGCATCATGCGCGAGATGACGGCCGGCGCGATCGACCACCTCAACAAGCCGTTCGATCCGGAAGACCTCGAGATCGCGGTGTCGCGCGCGCTGAACGCGACGGAGGATCAGCTCGAGACGAAGCGCAGCATGATGTCGCGCGGCGCGAACCTCTACAACGCGATGGACTCGATGCGCGAGCTCGCGCGCACGGCCGAGCCGGTCGACGCGGACCGTTCACGGCGCTCGTTCCGCCGCAAGTAACACTCCATCCGTTCACAAACCCGGGCCCCATACGCCGAGCGTGTGGGGCTCGATCAGTTGTATCGAGGGCCGCTCGAAGATGACCAAGAAGCGTCTGGCCCGAGCAGTCGGGCGCTAGGCCGTCACGTCCCAGCTGTGGTCGACGTGGACGGGGCCGTCGACATACGACGCGCGCTGCTTCATCGCCGCGCGTATCGGCGGCGGTCCTGATCCGCTCGCGATGCGGAACGTCCCGACGGCCTGCCAGTCGAAGACATCCTGGCGCGCGCCCTCAGACGTGATCGAGCACCACACCTCGTAGACGCCCGGCAGAAGCGGGACGTCGCGCATCCGGCACGAAACCGTGGCTTCGCCGTTGATCTTTTCCGGAGCCCCCCCGTCGCGGAGCGTCGAGCAGAGGATCAGGCTGCCCGGCCGGCCGTCGCTGATGCCGATCGTGACGTGCGGTTCGGGGATCTCGTGCTCGGACCGCAGATGCAGGCGGATCTCGATGTCCTCCCCGGTCTCGTAGGCGTAGCGCTCGGCGCCGTCGGCCGCGTGGCAGGCGGCCTTCCGCATCGCGATGCTCTGCTCCCCCGCGGCCGGCTGCAGGTCGTCGGCGAGCCGCGCCTGGTGCGCGGTGTCGACCCAGTCGAGATAGTCGCGCAGCACGTCCCCAACCGGTCCCTGCGACCGGATGTGACCGTCGAGGATGAAGATGCCGTGCCGGCAGAGCGACTCGACGGCCGCGAGGTCGTGCGACACGAACATCAGCGTGCGCCCCTCGGCGAGGAGCTTGCTCATCCGCTCGATGCATTTCGTTTGGAAGATCGCGTCGCCGACGGCGAGCGCTTCGTCGACGAGGAAGCTGTCCGGGTTGAGGTGGGACGCGATCGAGAATCCGAGACGGACCTGCATGCCGGAGGAGTACATCTTCACGGGGATGTCGAGCGCATGTTGCAGCTCGGCGAAGTCGACGATCTCGTCGAAGCGCTCCTTGAGCTCGCGGCGGCTCATCCCCAGGATCTGCCCGTAGAGCCAGATGTTCTCGCGGCCGGTCAGCTCGAGATGCACGCCGGAACCCACCTCGATAAGGGCAGCGACGCGGCCGCGCACGCGGATCCGTCCTTCGGTCGGGTACGCGATGCGGGAGATCAGCTTCAGCGACGTCGTCTTGCCGGCGCCGTTGGGCCCGATGAGCGCGAAGCTGTCGCCCTCGGGGACCTCGAACGTGACCTTGTCGAGGACGAGCTTTCCGGTCGGCTTCTTCGGCGTGCGGTCGAACGTGACCGCCCTCCTCAGGCTCGCGGCGATATCGGTGCGTAGGGAGCGGTAACGCGGGCCGCCGCGATAGAAGCGCTTCGTCACATCCTCGAAACGGATCGCGTAGCTCATCTCACACGACCTCGGCGAACAGGCGCTCGCGCCGTTTGAAGAATCGGTACCCGACGAACGCGATGATCACGGAACCGGCACAGCTGATGCCGAGATCACCCCACTGGGGTGCGGTGCCGATGGCAAGGGTGCTCTTGAACGCTTCGAAGATCCCCGCCGCCGGATTGAGGATGAGGTACGGCGTGCGCCAGTCCGGGGGCACCTTCACAATCGCGTATGCGACGGGCGACGCGAACAGCCACAGCTGGACGAGAACCGGCAACGCGTGGCGGAAGTCGCGGTAGTAGACGCTCAGTGCGGAGATCAGCAGGGCGACGCCCGCCGTCAGCAGGGCTAGCGGTATGGCGAGCAACGGTGCGAACAGCCACCACGCGGTGACCTGTGCGCCGAAGAGTGGCGTGGCGCCGAGCGCGTAGAACAGCGCGAGGCCGACCGCCAGGTCCAGACCGGTTGCGAGGATCGTCCCGAGGACGGGGATCTCCCGGGGGAAATACGTCCGCCGGACCAGACTCGCGTCGGTGATCAAGGACACGGCGGCGAAGTTCAGGGCACCCTGCACGAACATCCATGGAACGTAGGCGGCGAGCGTCGCACCCGAATACTTCACGGGATAGGTGTCGAGCCCCTTCACCCGTCCGAGCGTCACGGCCATGATGCCGACGAACGCGAGTGGCTGGATGACCGCCCACCCCACGCCGAGGACGGCCTGCTTGTATTTCACGCGGACGTGTCGCTCCGTGAACGCAAGGAGCGTGGAACGGAACGATCGCAGCTCCCGGAGATCCTCCGTGAAACGGCCTCCGGGCCCGGCTTCGATGATGCGTTCCTGAACGGCGGTCATGAGCCCCTCTTCGGCGGGCGGTACGAGGAATGGTACAGAGGGGACGAGGCCGCGGTGATTCGGGAAGGTTGCATCTCCCCGATTTGCGCAGGTCCCTCGCCCTGCGGCGCCTTGTTACCCTCTTCGCCGTGATCGCGCCCAAGACTTGGATCCACGAGCTGATGCTGACCGCGGCGCGCGGAGAAGCCACCCAACGGCTCGTCGCCTCGGAATCGGCGAAACGCGTGCACGCGGCCCTCTTGGTCGCCGGCCGTCACGGGGTCGGCGGCTGGATGGCGCGGGAGCTCCGTGACACTCCCGGACTCGATCAAACGATGAAGATCCAGATGCAGGCCGTCATCGCCAAGACGCTCGGCAACCACCGGCGGCGAGTGCAGGAGGCCCAGATCGCCCTGGGAGCGCTGTCAGCCGCCGACATCCCCGCCCTCGTCATCAAGGGCCCGTCGCTCGTCGAGCGCTACTACGGTGACCCCGCGCTGCGCTTCTACTCGGACGTCGACATCGTCGTGCCACCGGACCGTTTGCGCGCCGCGATCGAGGTCCTCGAGGCCGGCGGTTTCGGGCTGCTCGACGCGAACTGGCCGCTGATCATCGCCGACCTGCGCGGACAGGTACACCTCCACAGCGAAGGCGTCGGGACCATCGATCTGCACTGGCACCTCGTCAACGACGCGCGCAAACGTCGGACGCTGCACATGCGCGCGGATGAGATGTGGCCGGAGACGATCGACGGCACCGTCGGCGATGCGCGGAGCCGTCTCCTCGCCACCGCCGACGACATCGCCTACGTGTGTCTGCACGCGGCGCTCGCGGGATGCCACCGGTTCCTGTGGTTGCTCGACGTGAAACACATGGCGGCGAGCCCGGATGTCGATTGGGATCAGGTCGGGCGCCGGATGCGCCGGTGGCGTTTCGCCGCCGGCGGCTACCTCGTCCTCGCGCTCGCCCGGGAGTTCGCCGACGCCGCGGTGCCGCTCGAGACCCTCCGCGCGATCAAGCCCGGCGGCCTCACGATGTCGGAGTTCCGGTCTCTCCTGGCGCGCTGGGATCTTTCGAGCGAGAGCGGCGGGCGCCTTCGGCAACTCTTCTTCGCGACGGCCGGGGACGACGTCACCACGCGCGCGCGTCTCGCGTACGAAACGGTCGTCCCCTCCCCGGGCCGCTACATGGCGATGGCCGACGAGGGCCGTTTCTTCACGCTCCGGCGGGTGACCACGGGAACGGTGTCACGCATCCGCAACAAGCTCGGGGATGACGACGATCTCGCAGGCAAGGAGTTCGAGCCGGTCGGCGACCGCGCGGAAGGCCGCGAGCGCTATCTGCGCCTCGTCGAGGAGTTCGCGAACCGCTGATGCGCTCGTGCTGCGGAAACGGCAGAACAGGCAGAAACTGACCGCGGAACGTGGTCGTAGGTTCCCTACCGGCAAAGGGGGGTATACCATGACGTCCGTCGGATTCGGGGCACATCACGCCACCGGAGCAACCTAGTTTTTAGGGGATTCAGGGATGCCGGCCGCCCGGTACAAAGTCAGTCCGCGCGTCATCAACGAGACGATCGACGGCGAGGCCGTCATGATTAATCTCGCGTCGGGCAACTACTACATCCTCGACCCGATCGGGGCCGAGATCTGGACCTACGTGGAGCGTGCGGCCAGCGTCGGCGAGATCGTGGACGGGCTGAGCGCGCGCTACGAGGGTTCCTCCGCGGACATCGAGAGCGCCGTCGACGGCCTGCTGACCGAGCTCCAGGGCGAAGACCTCGTCGTGCCGGCCGACGGCGAGAACGGCTCCGCGCACGCCGCGGCTCCCGCAGCGGCGACCGGCGACCGGCAGCCGTTCGCGACGCCCAAGCTCGAGAAGTTCACCGACATGCAGGACCTGATCCTCATCGACCCGGTCCATCAGGTCGATGAGGCCGGCTGGCCCCACGCCAAACCCGGCGGCCGGGGCTAGAGGCCCCGCCGTGTCTCCCCCGACCGACCCGCGCCTCGGGGACCGGACCGCCAGCGGATTCTCCGCCTGGGCGGACGAGGTCGAGGAAACCTTCCAGAAGGCGTCACGGTCGGCGTCCGTCCACGACCGCCGCTACCGCATCGGCGGGCACGCCGTCCGCCTGTTGTTCGCCGGCGACGCCGCGCACGAGCGCTTGACGCGGACTTTCGCGCATCTCGAGACGAGCGACGACGGCGAGCCCGAACTGACCGTGCGCCTCTGGGACTCAGAGACGACCGGCATCGGCGCTCCCCCGGTCCCGCCGGTCGAACCGGACGAAGACGCGCCCGGCGCGATGTACCACCTCGACGACGGACGCATCAAAGCCGTCTACCAGCCGGGCCCGCAGGTGCTCAGCGTCCTCGACGAGGAGCGCGACGCGGGCTGGTACTGGTGCCACAACGCGGCCACGATCCCCTTCTGGGACCAGGCCGCTCCGATACGGCAGATCCTCCACCATTGGCTCGGCGCGCGCGGCATCCAGCAGGTGCACGGCGGCGCCGTCGGCCGCGCGGACGGCGGCGTCCTGATCGTCGGCCAGCCGGGCTCCGGCAAGTCGACGTGCTCGCTCGCGAGCGTCGGCAGCGAGCTCCTCTACGCCGGAGACGACTACGTCGCGGTGTCGCTCGAGCCGGAGCCGCGGGTGCACAGCCTCTACTGCTCCGGCAAGCTGGAGCACGATCACGCGAAACGCTTCCCGCGCCTGCAGCCGTTCGTGAGCATCACCGACCCCGCCGACGACAAGGGCGTCGTCTACGCGCATGAGGTGACCCCGGAAGGAACCACACCCGGGTTCCCGCTGAAGGCGATCATCGTTCCGCGCGTCGTCGGGAGCGGAGACACCCAGATCGTGAAGGCGTCGCGCGTCGCCGCTCTCGCGGCGCTCGCGCCCAGCACGATCATCCAGCTGCACGTCCCACGCGAAGGCGCGTTCGCCACGATGCGGAAACTGATCGAGTCGGTCCCGTGCTACGGCCTCGCGCTCGGCGCGGACGTCGACGACATCCCGAAGCGCATCGGCGAGCTGCTCGACCGTCTGGACGACGGGACCGCGCCGTGAGCACCCCTCTCGTCAGCGTCGTCACGCCGGTCTACAACGGCGAGCGCTATCTCGCCGAGGCGTTGACGAGCCTCTTCGCGCAGGACTACGAACCGTTCGAGGCGATCGTCGTCGACGACGGCTCCACCGACCGCACGCCCGAGATCGCGCAGTCCTTCGATCGCGTGCGCTACATCCGCCAGGAGAACCAAGGCCGCCCGGTCGCGTGCAACGCGGGCGTGGCCGAATCGAACGGCGAGCTGATCGCCTGGCTCGACGCCGACGACGTCCTCCCGCCGACGAAGCTGAGCGTGCAGGCCGGCTACCTCGCCGCACACCCGGACGTCGGCTGCGTCTTCGGCCGGCAGACCGTCATCCTCGAAGACTTCGACGCGCCGCAATGGATGAAGGACGAAGCGGCGCGCGGCGTGTCCGAGGAAGTGCCCTTCGTCTCGATGATGGTCCGCCGCGAGGCCTTCGATAAGGCCGGCGGCTTCGACCCGAGCTACGGATACGCCGAGGACCGCGACCTGGGCGTCCGCCTGCGCGAAGCCGGCGTGAAGATCGAGGTCCTCGAGGAGGTCGTTCTGCATCGCCGCTTCCACGGGACGAATATGGTTCTGAAGGACCGCCCGCAATCGCACCCGCTGCTCCGGTCCTTGAAGGGCAAGATCGACCGGAGTCGCGCGGCGCAGAAGGACGACGGATGAGTGAACGCCCGCTCGTCAGCGTGCTGATCGCGTGCTACAACGCCGCGCCCTATCTCGGCGAGGCGATCGAGAGCGCGCTCGCGCAGACCTACCGTCCGCTCGAGCTGATCGTCGTCGACGACGGCTCCGACGACGGCAGCGGCGACATCGCTCGCGGGTTCGCGGGCGCGCGCGTCGTCACGCAGGACCGCGGCGGGATCGGTGCCGCGCGCAACCGCGCGGTCGCCGAAGCGCGCGGCGCGTACTACGCCTTCTTAGACGCCGACGACCGGTTCACGGCGGAGAAGACCGAGAAGCAGTTGGCGGCGTTCGACGCCGACCCGTCCGTCGACATCGTCTTCGGGAACGTCACCGAGTTCATCTCGCCCGGCCTCGCCGCAGATGAAGCCGCGAAGCTGCGGGAGCCGGCGGTGAACGTGCCGTGGCGCTCTCCCAGTCTGATGCTCGTGCGGCGCGACTCGTTCGAACGTGTCGGATCGTTCTCGACAGACATCCGGGTCGGCATCACGGTCGACTGGTACGCGCGGGCGATCGACCTGGGGCTCAAGACGGCGGAGATCCCGGTCGTGGTGCTCGAGCGGCGGCTCCACTCGTCCAACAACGGCATCCGCGAGCGTGAGTCGCGGTCGCACTACCTCCGCGTGCTCAAGGCGTCGATCGACCGCCGCCGCGCGCAGTGAAGAAGGACGGACTCGCCGGGAACTTCTGGCCGAGCGAACAGCAAGAGCTGATCCTCCGCGCCGTCGCGCCGAACGACGCCGTCGCGCGCGCGGGGTGGGAGAAGTTGGCGCGCGTGATGGACCTCGACCGGCTAGAAGAGGGCTCGTTCGCGCTGATGCCGCAGCTGTACCGGCGCCTCGTCGGACTCGGGATCGACGCGCCGGAGCTGCCCCGGCTCAAAGGGATCTACCGGCGCTCGTGGTACGGGAACCAGATGCTGCTCGAGCGCGCGGCGACGCTGCTGCGCGCGCTGGCCGAGCACGGCATCGAGCCTCTGGTCGTCGGTGACGCGGC
The DNA here is from genome assembly GCA_049273905.1 of Actinomycetota bacterium. GTDB lineage: Bacteria > Actinomycetota > AC-67 > AC-67 > AC-67 > JBASRP01. The sequence continues at coordinate 61 of JBASRP010000259.1, read as the reverse complement.
GCTCGCGGTCCGGACGTACGCGGACACCGGTTCGCGCGAGATCGCGCAGCTCGAGATCGTG
>JBASRP010000513.1:0-10824 GCA_049273905.1 Actinomycetota bacterium | reverse complement strand
CAACGAGGTTCAAGGCTTTGCCGCCGAGCGGCAGCCCCAGGACGAGAGCGATCGCGACGGCGACCGCCTTCTTCGAGACCGACGCCTGATCCTCTTGAGCCTCGAACGTCTCCGCCGATCGGGGCGCGGGTGCGACCCCAGGGGCGGGTGCGGATACGGGCAAGGGTTGCGGCTCCGGTCGCGGCGCGATCGGAGCGGGCGGCGGCGCCGGCGTCGTCACCCCCGCGTACGGGATCGGCTTCGCCTCAACCCCGCTCCCGTGTCCGTTCGACCCGCTGCCGTTCGTACCGTGACCGTTTTCCGGTGCGTGTTGCTGATCGCGTTCGGGGTGGAGCGGTTGGTCCCAGACGTACTGCGTGCGCGGATCCATCGGCGCCGGCTGGAAGCCTTCGTCGGTGCGCACGAGCATCATCGGGGTCGCGTGCTCGCCCTCGCGCGCCCGGCTGGCACGCCACTGGCGCACCTCCCACGCGACGCGGTCGTCGTGTGTCGCCCACGGCGACGGACCGCCGCATTCAGCGCAGAACGCCGACTGCGAGCGGAAAGGCGCCTCGCAGCGACTGCAGAGAGGGACCGCTTGTCTCTTCGCCATAGGGACAGACGCGACGAACCGCGGACCTCGCGGCTGGTCTCAGTGACATATCGACGGAGAGGCCGCGAAAGATAATGGCCCGTGTCGGCTGGTCACTCAGAACGTTCGCGGAGCGCCCGTTGCGAGAGGATGTGTCCGATTCGCCACCCGGGCTCCGCGCGATTTCACCGGTGTGAGCGCCCACGGTAGGCTGCCGCGCGTGACGCTCAAGCTCGGCCTCGAGCTCCCGTACACGGAGATGCACGAGCGCGACGCGATGCTCGCCCTCGCGCGCGACGCGGAGGCACTCGGCTACGACGCGATCTGGGTATCGGAGCTCTACAGCTTCGATGCCTTCACCACGCTGACCCACCTCGCCGTCGGGACGGACCGGATAAAGCTCGGAACCAACATCGCCAATATCTACGCGCGGACGCCGGCGATGCTCGCGTCGACCGCGGCGTCGCTCGATCAGATATCGGGCGGACGGTTCATCCTCGGGATCGGCGTCAGCGGGCCGCAGGTGATCGAAGGATGGCACGGCGTCCCGTACGACAAGCCCCTAGCGCGCACGCGGGAGACGATCGAGATCGTCCGCCAAATCGTGGCCGGCGACAGGCTGGTCCACGAAGGCCACGTCTTCAACGTCACCAAGGGTTTGAAGCTCATCAACAAACCCTTCCGCCCCGACCTGCCGATCTACGTGGCGTCGCTCGGGCCGAAGAACGTCGAGCTGACCGCCGAGCTGGCGGACGGCTGGCTGCCGACGTTCTTCTCGCCGGCGCACGCGAAGGACGTGTTCGGCCCGGCGCTCGACGCAGGACGAGCGAAACGCTCCCCGGCCCTTGGACCACTCGAGATCGCGCCCATGGTTCCCGCGCTGGCCGGCGACGTCTCCGTCGCACGCGAGGTGATGCGTTGGGGCGTCGGCTTCTACGTCGGCGGCATGGGCTCGCGCGAGAAGAACTTCTACAACGCGCTGGTTCGGCGCTACGGCTACGTCGAAGAAGCCGAGCGCATCCAGGACCTCTTCCTGTCCGGCGACAAGCAGGCGGCGATCGCCGCGGTGCCGGATGAGCTCGTCGACGCGGTCTGTCTGGCCGGTGACGACGCGCGGCTGCGCGACGGTCTCGCCGCGTTCGAGGACGCCGGCGTTACGGCGATCGTGGTCGGTCCCATGGCCCCCGACGCCGAGTCGCGGCGCGCGACGCTCGAGGCGATCGCGCGCGCGAACTCCTAAAGACGCTTCCCTTCGCAACGACGAACGCCGTTTAGCATGGGCCGATGTCGGCCGAACGCCGCTGGGCGCGCGTGGCACTCCTGGCGATCGGCGGCGGGGTCATCCTCCGCCTCGTCTTCGGGCTGTTGCTGCACCCCCCGCTGGACTACGTGTATTCCGACATGCAGGGGTACGTCACGCGCGCGACGCGCCTCGCGTCCGGGGACGCGCTGAACAGGTTCGACGCGTTCTTCCCCGCCGGCACGCACATCCTGCTCGCGCTTCCGCTGAAGATCTTCGGCAGCGGCCGGGGCGGCTTGTGGGCCGCGTCCGTCCTCTGGGTCGCGCTGTCGTGCGCCGTCCCCGTGCTCGCGTGGCGGTTCGCCCTCCGGGTCATGTCGCCGAAGGCGGCGGCGATCAGCGCCGCGCTTGTGTCGTTCTGGCCCGTGTACATCGCCTACGGCGGCTTCTTCATGTCCGAGATCCCCTCGGTCGTCGCGCTCCTGGGCACGCTGTGTCTCGCCTTCCGGGCGCGTGAGGCGATCGGCCGCTCCCGTCTCGTCCTCGCCGCGGCGACCGGCGTGGTCGCCGGGGCGGCGCTCGCGATCCGGCCGCAGCTCCTCCTCAACGTCGCGATCGCAGCGGTCACGGTCTTCGGGGTGCGTCGCTCGCTGCGAGTCGCGGCGGCGGCCGCCGTGGGAGTCATCGTTCCGCTCGGCGCGGTGCTCGCCCTCAACGCCTCGGCGGCCGGAACGTTCGCCGGCCTGAGCGAGAACGGCGGCCTGAACTTCTTCCAAGGGCACTGTCCGGTGCACGACGTCCGGACCGAGAAGCCGGGCGCCGGGGTGTTGGTTTTCGCCAGTCCCGTCGTGGTGCAACAGGAACGGGGCCGCAACTACGTCTTCCGCGATCACATCGCCTGGGAGCAGAACTTCTTCTTCCGACAGGGCCTCGACTGCATCCGCGACGACGGGCTGGGGCACGTCACGGTTCTGGCGCGCAACGTGGCCGACCTCGGTATCACGTCGGTGCCGTGGCCGCCGTCGAACGAGCGCGGCCTTCGCCGGTTCGTCCGGCCGGCCAACCTCGCCTTCAGCTGGGTGCTGCCCTCGATCATCGTCGCCGGCTTCGCCTACGCCTCGGGCCGCCGCAAACGCGACGGCGCCGAGGAGGGTCCGCCGGCCGACCGGACGGGGCTCCTTCTCGCCCATCTCCTATGCGTCTTCCCGACGGCGATCGTCTTCTATGGGGACCCCCGCTTCCGTGTCCCCTACGACGCGTTCGGGCTCGCGCTGGCGTCGATGCTCCTCGTCGCGTTCCTCGACCGGCGCCCGGCCGCCGCGACGGAGCTTCCGGCCGGCGACGGCTAACTCCCGTATCCTCTCGCTCTAGCGGGAGTACCCGTTGAAGAGCCTTCAGGAAAAGATCGAGTCCGATCCGCTCGGGCGGGCCGTCATCACCGGCCTCCTTATCTTCGTGCTGGGGACGTTGCTCGCGTCGAACCTTCCGTCGTCGGGCTTGCAGCGGTTCCTCGACGATCTCGTGCGTCCCGTTCGCAACGGCGTCGGGCTGGATCAGGCGTGGGGCGTGTTCGCGCCGGATCCGCGCAGTACCGTCTACGACTTCGAGGCACGCATCACGTACGACGACGGGAAGACCGATCTCTGGCACTTCCCGAACGGTGATCCGATCATCTCCGAGTACCGCGACTACCACTGGCAGAAATACTCGGAACAAGTGCGCCTCGACGATCGATCCGGTCTGTGGCGACCATTCGCAACCTGGCTTGCGCGAACGCACGACACGTCGGGCCGTCACCCGACCGAGGTCGTCCTCGTGCGCCGGTGGTTCGATCTCAACCCGCCGGGGACGAAGCCAAGCCGCGGTCCCTGGAACCGCTACGAGTACTTCACGCTGCAGGTGGATGAAGCGCTCCTCGCGGAGGGCGCGCGATGAACGCCCTCTCGCGCGCCTGGGAACGCTTCTGGTTCCAGCCCGAGTCGGTCGCGACACTCGCCGTCGTGCGCATCGCGTTCGGCATCGTCGCGTTCTTCTGGACCCTGTCGCTCGCGCCCGACCTGATGAGCTTCTTCGGCCGCCGCGGCTTCGTCCCCGACCAGCCGTCCAACCGCTTCTGGATCGGCCTGTTGTCGCCCTCCGCGCCGGCCTGGCTCGTCTACACGGTCTTCGCCGTCACGCTGGTTGCGGCGGTCTGTCTGGTCGTCGGGTTCCGCTCGCGCATCGCGTCGGTTCTGGTCTTCGCCGGGATCCTGTCGTTCCAGCGGCGCAACCCGTTCATCTTCAACGCCGGTGACGTCCTCGTCCGGAACCTCGCCTTCTATCTGATGCTCGCGCCGTCCGGCGTCGCGCTGTCGATCGACAGTCTGCGACACGCGCGCGACACGTTCTGGGAGTTCCCGAAGCGTGCGCCCTGGGCGCTCCGGCTGATCCAGGTCCAGCTGAGCGTCGTGTACGTCGCGACCGTGTGGGCGAAGGTCCGCGGCAACGACTGGAACGACGGCACCGCCGTTTCCTACGCGTTACGACTCGACGATCTCGCACGCATCCGGGCGCCGCAGTGGCTCGCGACGTCGGAGGTTCTCTCGAACCTGATGACGTTCGGCACGCTGGCCATCGAAGCGTCGCTCGCGATCCTCGTCTGGAACCGGAAGGCGCGTCCCTGGGTGCTCGGCGCCGGGATCCTCATGCACGCGCTGATCGCCGTGAACATCATGATCGGGTTCTTCACGATGGCGATGCTGATCGCGTACATGTCGTTCACGCCCCCCGACGCGATGGAACGCTTCCTCGCGTGGGCTCGCAAGCGGTTCGCGCGCTCGGGCGGCACCCCGAGCGGCGACTTGACGCCTGCCGCGTCCGGCTCCGCTCCGTAGTTCTCCACTCACGGTTCCGGGCGTGACGAACGCAGTAAGCGTTTGCTCGCCTTATCTGCGTGCACAGAAGCGTGAACAGATTCCATCAAAAACACGTAAAAGGGACGACTTTTCCGAAATGAGGGGAGGAAACCATTCCTTAAGGGAAGAAGGTGGTCAGCATCGGAGAAGTGTCGTCGGCCCCGCGGACCGTGGTCATCGTCGGGGGACATGACCAAGGGACGTCGAGGCCGGCAGACCGAGAAGGGGGTGTACGTGACAAGGAAGCGCTTCATGACCGTGTTGATCGCGGTCGCCGTCACGGCTCTGTTCGTCGTGCCGGGGATCGCGTTCAGTAAGGGCGGAGGTGGCAAGGGCAACGGAACGCCGAGCCCGCCGCCGTCGAACCCGCCGTGTGACTCGGACGGCCACGCGTTGCTGCAGGACTTCCTCGCGAAGCACAAGCAGTGCAACGGTGGAGACACCACAGGTAACGGCACCGGCAACACCGGTGGCCCGACGAACCCGCCGTGTGACTCGGACAACCACCTGGTCCGCCTGCCGAAGGGTCTTCAGAAGAAGTGCCCGCCGGGTACGAGCTCCAGCTCGACTTCCACGAGTACGAGCACCAGTACATCGACGGCTACGACGACGACCACCGGCAACGATGTTTGCGAGACAGACGGCGTCCTTGGGAGCAAGGGGTTGGGGTTGCTCACGCCGGACGACCGGACGGTCGGTCAGATCGTTTGGGACGAGCTGGGTCTCGTTGTTCAGGACCCGCAGATCCCTGAGGGCGGCCCGCTTTCCGGACCGCTCTACGACGGGCTGCTCCAGCTGCCGCTTAATGGGCTGGAAACGCCGGTCGCAGCCGAGGTCGGATGCCTCCTCAACAACCTCTCGTTGTAGGATCGGATATCCGTAACAACGGCTGGCTGTATGTAGACGAAGGGGACGACCCAAAGGGTCGTCCCCTTCGTCGCGTCCTCCTTCGTGCCGGCTTCCTCCTGCTGACGCTCGCGTTGGCCGCCTGCTCGTCTGGAACGACGACCGGCGGCACGCCGCAGACGTCAGCGTCCGAGTCCGTCAAGGTGCAGGTCTACCGGCTCGGTGCGCGCGCGACGACGGCGAAAGGGACGGTGATCGTCTTCGCCTACGATGCGTCGGTCGCTCCAACGAATTCGGCGACGCCGGAAGCGGGCAAGAAATTCGTGGCGATCGACGCGGAGGGGTGCGCCGGCGAGAACGCAGACGAGGCCACAGGCATCGATCCCCTGCTCTTCTACCTTCAGTACAAGGCGGATCCCTATTACCCGCTGAATCAGGGCGTTAAGGAGCCGGTCCTGCACCAGACCGCCCTCGCCTCCGGCCGGTGTGCGCGCGGTTGGATCACGTTCGAGATCCCGGAAGACCTCAAGCCTCAGTACGCGTTCTTCCGCACGACCGGGCGCGTCGCCTGGCTCCTCACCTCGTAGCGCCGGCCCGCTCCTCTACACTGGTTGTGATGGAACAGGATCACGTTCTCCTCTACGACGCCGACTGTGGCTTCTGCCGCTGGTCGCTCGACAAGCTCCTGGCGCGCGACCGCGATCGCCGCATCCGCCCCGTCCCGCTGCAGAGCGCCGAAGCCGATACGCTTCTGCCGGGTATGGAGCGAGAGAAGAAGATGGCGTCTTGGCATTTCGTCACACCGGACGGGACCGTGTACTCCGCGGGCGACGCCATCGCGCCGATGATGGAACTCTTCCCGAAAGGCAAGCCCCTTGCCGCGGCCGTCAAGGTGTCGCCGGCGCTGACGGGAGTCGCCTACCGCTTGGTGGCACGGAACCGCACGCGGTTCGGGCGGCTGCTCGGGGCGCAGAAGTGCGCGGTGGATCCCTCTCGTCGCGCGGCCAAGAAGAGCTGACGCGTCAGACCTTCGCGCCCCGCAGTGTCCCCTCGTTCTTCTGAGAGATCTTCGCCACGTCGGCCTTCGGCGCGACGCGCCAGATGTACTTCTTGACCTGATCCCACTCCGCGAGGATCCGGCCCGCGGCGGCCGATCCCGTCAGCTCGGCGTGCCGCTGGATCAGGGCCTTGAGCTCGAGCAGCTGCTCGTCGGTGGGACGGTGGTGTTCGACCAGTTCCGGGTTCACGCGCGGCGGGAGCGACGCCGTCGGGTCGTACACATAAGCCTCGCCGCCGGTCATCCCGGCGCCGAGGTTCAGCCCGACGGGCCCGAGCACGACGACGGTGCCGCCGGTCATGTATTCGCAGCAGTGGTCGCCCGCGCCCTCGATCACCGCGGTCGCGCCGGAGTTGCGGATCGCGAACCGCTCCCCCGCCCGGCCTGCGACGAACAGCTCGCCGCCGGTCGCGCCGTATAGAACGGTGTTGCCGACGAGCCAGGGATCGCCGGCGTCGTCGGCCGGCGGCACGATCACGATCCGGCCGCCGCCCATGCCCTTGCCGACGTAATCGTTCGCTTCGCCGTCGAGACGGAACTCGACGCCGGCGGCGAGGAACCCGCCGAACGACTGACCCGCCTGGCCGGTGAAGTGCACGACGGCTTTGCCCGGGGGCGTGCCCTCTCCGAACTCGTGGCCGATCGCGCCGCCGAGCCGCGCGCCGACGGTGCGCTCCGAGTTGTGGATGTCGTAGCTCAGCTCGACGGTTCGGCCATCGCGGACTGCCTCGAAGGCGTCGTCGTAGAGGCGATCGCCGAGCGCCGACCGCTGCTTCTGGAACGGGAGGTGCGCGACGAAGCGCCGCTCCTCCCCGACCGGTGCGAGCAACGGCGACAGGTCGAGCGCGTCCGCGCGGGTCTCCGTGCGGCGCGGCGCCAGGAGGTCGGTACGTCCGATCGCCTCGTCGAGCGAGCGGAGCCCCAACCCGGCGAGCAGACGGCGGACTTCCTCTGCGATCAGCGTGAAGTAGGCGACGACCATCTCCGGCGTCCCCGCGAACTTCGCGCGGAGGTCCGGCCGCTGCGTCGCGATCCCGACCGGGCAGGTGTCGAGGTGACAGGTGCGGACCATGATGCAGCCTTCGGCGAGCAGCGCCGCGGTGCCGAACGAGTACTCGTCGGCGCCGAGCAACGCCGCGAGCAGAACATCACGTCCGGTCTTGAGCCCGCCGTCGACGCGGACGCGCGCGCGGCCGCGCAAGCCGTTCTCGACGAGCGCGCGCTGCGTCTCGGCGAGGCCGATCTCCCACGACAGCCCCGCGTTCTTGATGCTCGACAGCGGCGACGCGCCGGTCCCGCCGTCGCACCCAGCGATCTGGACGACCTCCGCCAGGCCCTTAACCACGCCGGCGGCGATCGTGCCGACACCGACCTCGGCGACGAGCTTCACGGACACGTCGGCGCGCGGGTTGACCTGCTTCAGGTCGAAGATCAGCTGTGAGAGGTCCTCGATCGAGTAGATGTCGTGGTGCGGCGGCGGCGAGATCAACGCCACGCCGGGCTGCGTGTGGCGCAGACGCGCGATCTCCTCGGACACCTTGTGACCGGGGAGCTGTCCGCCCTCACCGGGCTTCGAGCCCTGCGCGATCTTGATCTGGAGCTCGTCGGCGAACGCCGCGTACTCCGGCGTAACGCCGAAGCGGCCCGACGCGACCTGCTTGATGCGGCAGTTCTTCTCGTTGCGATAGCGCGCCGGGTCTTCGCCGCCCTCGCCGGTGTTGGCCTTGCCGCCGATGCGGTTGAACGCGATCGCGAGCGTTTCGTGGGCCTCCTTCGAGATCGCGCCGTGCGAGATCGCGCCCGTTGAGAAGCGGCGCAGGATCTCGCTCGCCGGCTCGACCTCGTCGACCGGGACCGGAGGGCCGGCCGCAACGACCTCGAGCAGGTCCCGCGGCTCCGTCGGCGGCCGTGCCGAAACGAGTTCCGTGAACCTTTCGTAGTGCGAGACGTCGCCGGGGTCCCGGACGGCTCGATGCAGCGCGTGCGCGGCGCGTTGGTCTTGGGTCTGCGGTTCGGGCGACGCGGCCATCGCCGCCGTCGCGTCGTCGGTCAGGTCGATCTCATCCTCGTCGCCGGCTTGTGTGGACTTCAGCACGTCGCCGGACGGGTCGACCGTCTGATGCAGCGCCCGCACGACGTTGGGATTGGTCGCGTGGTACTCGCCGGCGCGGTGGAACTTGATCAAACCGGGGTTCGACAGCTTCGGCGTCTGGTCGCCGAACGCCTCCGCGTGTCGCGCCAGGATCTCGGCCGCGATCTCCTCGAAAGAGATGCCGCCGAGCGGCGACGGCGTCCCTTCGAAACAGACGTCGACAACGTCTTGTGCGAGGCCGATCGCGTCGAAGATCTGCGCCCCGCGATAGGAGTCGACGCACGAGATGCCCATCTTCGAGAGGACTTTCAGCACGCCTTCTTCGATCGCGCTGCGGTACTGCAGCATCGCCTGCTCGGGCGACGCGACGTCCCGCGCGCGGCCGGCCGACGCGATCGACGCGACGCTCGCCAGCGCTAGGCGGGGGTAGATCGCCTCGGCGCCGTACCCGAGGAGGCACGCGAAGTGGTGCGACTCTCGCGCGTCGTCGGTCTGCACGACGATGCTCGTCCGCGTGCGGTGCCCGGCGCGCAGCAGCGCGGTGTTAACCGCGCCGACGGCCATCAGGGACGGGATCGGCGCGCGGTCGGGCGCGACGTTCTCGTCTGACACGAGCACGATGCCCGAGCCGTGCTGCGCCGTCTTCACCGCCGCGTCGGCGAGCGCCTCGACCGCGGCGCGCAAGCCTTGCGGTCCCTCCGCGACGGAGAACGTCGCGTCGAGGAACACACCGCCCGGCGGACGGAACAGCAGGAAGGTCTCGTACTCGTGCAGCGCGGCACTCTCGGGACGCTCCCACAGCAGCGGGTCGCGCGGGCCGATCAATGTGCGCAAGCTCATCACGAAGCGTTCGCGCAGGTGGTCGATCGCCGGGTTGGTGACCTGCGCGAAACGCTGCTTGAAATAGTGGTAGAGGGGCCGCTTCTGATCGCTCATGATGGCGAGCGGCGTGTCGTCGCCCATCGAGAACGTGGGCTCCTTCCCGTTCGCCGCGGCCGGACGAAGGATCAGCGTCATCTCCTCGCGCGTGAACCCGTGCGCGACCTGCCGGCGCGCGAGGTCCTCGGGGATCTCGATCTTCGGGTCGCCCGAGGTTTGCACGAGTCGCTCCTCCGCGAGCCATGCGCCGTACGGGCGGCGGCGCGCGATGACCGCGATCGGTTCGTCCTGGAACCCGCCGTCCGCGGGGTCGACGAAGATCATCTGCCCCGGCCCGAGCTTCCCGCGCCGCACTGTGCCGTGCCCCCCGACGTCGACGGCGCCGACCTCGGACGAGCACGTAACGAAACCGTCCTCGCAGACCGCGAAGCGCAGCGGTCGCAGGCCGTTGCGGTCGAGCGATGCGCCGACGCGCACGCCGTCGGTGAATATCAGACCGGCGGGACCGTCCCACGGCTCCATGAGCGACGCGTGCCAGCGGTAGAAGTCGCGCACGTCGTCGTCGAGGCGCGGGTCGCCCTCCCACGCCGCCGGGATCAGCATCGCGAGCGCGTGCCGCACGTCGCGTGCGTCGTCGGGGTACTGCCCCTCTCGCGTCAGGAGCTCGATCACATTGTCGAGCATCCCGGAGTCCGAGCCGGACTCGTCGATCACCGGGCGAAGAACTTCCTCCTCGAGCAAAGACCACTTGCCGAGCCGGCCTTCGCGCGAACGCATCCGGTTGACGTTGCCGGCGATCGTGTTGATCTCGCCGTTGTGGCAGATCAGCCGGAACGGCTGCGCGCGCTCCCACGTCGGCGTCGTGTTGGTCGAGTACCGCTGGTGGAAGATCGCGAAGTGCGCCTCGACCTCCGGATCGCTCAGGTCCGGGTAGAAGTCGGCCAGCTGGTCGGCGACGACGAGCGCCTTGTACGTCACTGTGTAGAACGAGAACGACGGGAAGTAGACGAGGCGCCCTTCCTTCCGAACGGCCGCTTCGGCCCGACGCCGCGCGCGATGGCACGCGCGCTCGGCCTCTTCCTTGTTCGGCGTGGGGGGACGCAGCAGCAGCGCCTGCAGGATCCGCGGCATCGTCCCGCGCGCTTGGTCGCCGAGCGAGCCGGGATCGGTCGGCACGTCGCGCCACGCGACGACGTCGATCGCCTCGGCGCGGCACGCCTGCTCGACGTAGCGATGGACGTCGGC
>JBASRP010000510.1:0-5297 GCA_049273905.1 Actinomycetota bacterium | reverse complement strand
ACGCGCGCCTGTACAGCGCCGCGCGCCGTTCGGATGAGGATTCCCGTTTCCAGCGGTTGCTCCTCGAGAGTCAGAGCGAGGCGACGATCGATGGGATCCGCGTCGTGTCGGCCGACGGCCACATCTTGTTCGTGAACCAGCGGTGGCGTGACATGTGGGGCTACGGCGACGAAGTGCTCATGGGCATGCACGAAGAAGAGGTGCTGCAGCGCGTTATCGGGCTGGTGGAGGACCCGGAGCAGTTCGTCTGGCGCGTCCGATGGCTCTACGAGCACCCGGAAGAGTCCGCGCGAGACGAGGTCCGACTGAAGGACGGCCGCGTCTTCGACCGGTGGAGCGCGCCGCTCATCACGGAAGGCGTGACGTACGGGCGCGCGTGGTACCAACGCGACGTCACTGCCGAGCGCGAGCTCGAAGAACGCCTGACGATCGCGGAGCGGCGGTCGGCTCTCCTGGCCGACGTCAGCGCGCTGCTCGCCGCCGCGCGCGACGAACGGACCCTCTTCGACAGCCTCGCCTCGCAGCTCGTGCCGTTCCTCGCCGATTGGTGCATCGTCGACGTCGTCCAGAACGACGGCACCTACGACCGCGTCGCGGTCGCGCATCATGATCCGGATATGGGGGACCTCGCGTCGCGCGTGATGATCCGCCGTCACTACGCCGTCGACCCGGATGCCGTCCGCGGCGTTCCCAAGGTTCTCCGCACCGGAACGACCGACCACGCGTTCTCGATCCCGACGTCGTGGATCGATGCGATCGGCGCGGACGATCCCGAGTACATCGAGACGCTGAAGGGTCTCGGGTTCCGCTCGTATGTCGTCGTGCCGCTGATCGCGCGCGGGCGCGTGCTCGGTGCGATCACGATCCTCATGGCCGGATCGGGGCGCATCTACGACGCCAACCACGTGACGCTCGCCGAAGACATCGCCCGGCGCGCGTCGATCGCGCTCGAGAACGTGCGGCTCCTCGCGGAGCGTTCGGCGACGGCGCGCTCGCTGCAGCAGAGCCTTCTGCCGCCCGTCTTGCCGATGATCCCCGGGGTCTCCTTGGCCGCCCGTTTCCGGGCAGCGGGGGAGGGCAACGAGGTCGGCGGCGACTTCTACGACGTTTTCCCGGCAGCGAGCGGCGGCTGGGCCGTCGTCGTCGGCGACGTTTGCGGCAAGGGGCCGGAAGCTGCTGCTCTGACCGCGCTCGTCCGGTACACGATCCGCACGCTCTCGATGCAGATTCGCAAGCCTCGCCGTATCCTCGCCCGCCTCAACGACGCGATCCTCTCGCAGCGCAGCGACGGCCGCTTCTGCACGCTCGCGTACGCGCGCCTCGACGTCGGCGACGAGAGCGCGGTCAGTCTCCGTCTCTCCTCAGGTGGTCACCCGCTTCCGATCCTCATCCCGCGAACGGGCGACGTCCGGCTTATCGGCCGGACGGGAACGCTGCTCGGCGTCTTCCCAGACGCGTCCTCACCGGAGACATCGGTTCATCTCGAGCCCGGCGACGCGGTCGTCTTCTACACGGACGGCGTGATCGAGGCGCGGTCGGGGGACGACGTCTTCGGCGAGCGTCGCCTCGTCGAGATCTTGGGTTCGTGCGCCGGCGCCGACGCCTCGTCGATCGCGCAGCTCGTGGACCAGAGCGTCCGGGACTTTCAGGAAGGCGACCAGCGCGACGACATCGCCGTCCTCGTCGTCCAGGCCGTCGCTCCCTCCCCGTAAGGCTCCAACAGCGCCTTGGATCGGCGACCGACGGGCGTCCTAACGGATCACGATCGTCGGCTCGGTTCTAACCCGTTGCTTCTCTTGCTGGGCCAATGCGTCGCAGATCATGTCCGCGTACCGGAGCATCTCGGCGCGTGAGCCGAATCGCACGCCGCGGTGAGCGAGCTCGCGATCAAGCATGGCAGGCGAGGCTTCGTCCTCGAAGAACGTCGCGGCACCGATTCCGATCGCCTCCGCCAGTCGGCGCAGGGTGCGGACCGAGGGGAGAAGGTGATCGTTCTCGTAACGCGACAGCATGCTCTTGGGGATCCCGCTTTTCCTTTCGAGCATCGATTGGCTTAACCCCGCAGCAGCCCGAGCTGCGCGCAGCCGGTAGCCGAGTGAGTCGTCGCGTTGGCTCGGAGTCATGAAGATTCCCTTGGTGTTTGGACGTCGGGCACAAGGCTGAGGTGCCGTATGGGGTGCGTCACCTCTCCTCGGTCCAGGTTTGCGTTCATCCTTCGCGAGTCGGCGTCGAACAGATCGTCATCGAACGTGTCCCAGTCCTCCAGGGCGGTCCTTCCGGCGACCGTCACCATCAGTTCCTCCCGCGTCACGATGGTGCAGCGTTTGCCGGCGAGGCTGGACGCGGCGCTGGAGTCTCGGAAACGCCCATCATCCGTCGCTTCCCGCACGACCTCGGCCAGGATGTAGGGCAAGGCAGGAAGGGCGGGATCCAAGTACACGAAGTACCGCATGGGCATCTCCTAGCCCTTCGAGATAAGCCTACACCCCGGCTCGCCATTATGCGGACCAGGCTCTCGCGTTTGAACTGCTTGCCTCCTCGGGTATCGCCTTGATGGAGATGATCAGATGAATGCACGGATCATGTGGGGTACCACGGGCGACGATCCCGTCCTGATCGACGCCGACGCGGTGCAGCGCGCCGACGACGTCGACTTCACTTTCCTCGGACGCGGCGAGGTTGCTCCGTCGCAGCCGACGGCCGCAACGACGGCCGAGGACGGCTCCGTCCCGGCCGAACGCGTCATCTATCTGGTCGACGACGAGGGCCCGCAACCTATCGCCGTCGCCTCCGACCACGTCCGGGGCAACGCCGACGTCCTCGCCGCCGTCGAACAGGAATGGAAGGCGCGGACCGGACGCACGACCGTTCGCGCGAACGCGATTGTCGAACCGCCGGCCGCGGAGCCTCGCTCAGACACGTAGCGCCGTCGCCGCGACGGGCAGGTATGGTGCACCCGTGGACGACACGATCCTCGGCATCGCTCCCGATCAACTCGCTTCCTCCGTCGAGCAGATCATGCGCACGAGCGTCCCCTTGATGGGGGACATCGGGATCGAAGTGGTCGAGGCGGAGCGACGGCACGTCCGTACGCGTCTTCCCTGGAACCCCCGGAACGGGAACCACATCGGCACCGTCTACGCCGGCGTCCTGTTCTCGTTCCTCGAGTCGACCGGCGGGGCGATCGTCCTCGTGTCCTTCGACGTCACAAAGTGGATCCCCGTCGTCGTCGAGGCGACGATCCGATACGCGCGACCGGTCACCGCCGCGGTCGACTGCGACATGCGGCTCACGGAGGACGAGGTCGACGCGGTGCACGATGCTCTCGCGAAGGATCCGAAGTACCGCTGGACATTCACCGCGACGGCGGTCGCCGAGGACGGGCGCACGGCGTGCGAGGCAGACCTCGTCTATCGATTCCGGGCGGTTCCGGGCTAAGGGGTCGACGCCGGAGCCGCGAACGGAACCGGCTCGATCGCGCGCAGCCAGACGGTGAACGTGGAGCCGACGCCGAGGTCGCTCTCAACCTCGACGGTGGCCCCCATGCGGTCGCAGAGGTTCTTGACGATGTACAAGCCGGTGCCCATGCCGCCCGCCTCGCGCGTCGTCGCTTCGTCCCCTTGGACGAACGCGTCGAAGATCCGTCCCAGTTGATCACGGGCGATACCCCGCCCGTGGTCGCGGACCGTGATGCCCACGCGCCCGGCACGGTAGGCGGTCTCCAGCTCGATCGGGGCGGCGGGGGGTGAGAACTTGCGAGCGTTCGACAGGAGGTTCCCGAGGACCTGACTCAGCCGGCCGGGATCCGCTTCGACGTAAGGCACCTCTTGCCGGTTCAGGATGCGGATCGGTCGCTCGTCGCGGACGTCGATCGACGTGACCTCGCGGATGACGGCCTCGACGTCGATCGCGCGCATGTCGAGGACGAGCGTGCCGCGTTCGATCTGCGACAGGTCGAGGAGGTCGCCGATCATCCGCAGGAGCCACCGGCTGGCGCGCCACATCCGCTGGCCGAACTCGGCGACGAGTTCCGGCGAGAGCGTTCCGGCACGCGCCGCGAGAAGCTCGGAGAAGCCGGTGAGTGTCGTGAGCGGTGTGCGCAACTCGTGCGACACCATCGCCAGGAAGTCGCTCTTCATCTGCTGCGCGGCACGGAGTTCGCTGATCGTGGACATCTCGCGCGCGAAGACCTGCGCGTTCTGAACCGCGGCGGCGATCGTCGGCGCGAACGTGAGCAGCAGCGCGCGAGATTCCGGCGGGAAGCCGTCGACCTCCGGTGAGTCGAGCTGAACGATCCCGATCGGGTGACCCTGGAGGATGAGCGGGACGCCGAAGTAACTCCGCACACCGCGGCTCAAGGCGCGGCGCGACGGCGGAGGAACACGGTCGTCGGTGTCGACGTCGGCCACGTAGATCGGTTCGCCGCTTCCCGCGATGCGTCCGCCGATGCCCTCGCCGAGCGGCACGCGGAGCTCGTACGCGGCCGGCGGTGCGGGGGGATCGGCCGCGGCGAGCGCGAGCCCGTCCTCCGCGACGAGCTGGATCGAGCCACCGCCGAAGGGGATCAGCCGGCGAAGCCCGGCGAGGCTCTTGTCGAGAACCTGCTGCAGATCGAGGCTGCTCGTGACCTCGCGACTCAGGTCGAGGAGGAGCCGGGTTTCCTCGAGGATCGCCGTTGAGGGATCACGCAAAGTCATGCGTTGATGGAAACACCAAGCTCCCGCACGGTCCATGCCGAAAACTACGTAGAACGGGCATGCGGACTGCGTATCGGTCGTCGGTTATGGCGCCGAGAGCATCCGGCCTAGAGGGCCCGGCGGTACGGTTCGCCGCTCCCGCCCCAGATGCGACGGAGGATCGCCGCGCCAGCGGCGTCGTCCAGGAAGCGGGGCCTGTGGGCGTCCTCGATCCGCACCGGGACGAACGAAGCCCCGACGAGGCGCGGGCCCCAGAAGGTGAGCTGAAGGGCGGCGCCCTCCTGCGTCTCGGTCGACCACGTCTGATCGAAGACGAAGTTGCCGAGGCTATACGCGATGAGGTGTCCCTTGTAGACCTCGGCGCCTTGGACCCAGTGCGGGTGCGTCGCGATGAGCATGTCCGCACCGGCGTCGATCAACGCGTGCGCGACGCGGATCTGATCGGCGTTCGGCTTCGCGACGTACTCCTGCCCCCAATGCGGATAGACGATGACGACGTCCGCGAGTTTGCGGGCGCGCTTCACGTCGCCGACGACGGCCGCGAGGTCCTCGTCGCTGAACGGGAACCACGGCGCCATCCTTATGCGAACGGCTCCCGCC
>JBASRP010000506.1:0-5301 GCA_049273905.1 Actinomycetota bacterium | reverse complement strand
CCGCGCGCGGCCCCGGCGGCAACCGCCGGGCGATCCCGTAGATCGCGTTACGGGCGCGCTCCGAGCGAAGGTACCGCGACATCGACGAACGCGGGGCTGGAGGGCGGTCGGTCATTCGAGCGCGCCGGGCACGAGACGGCGATACAGGGAAACGAGTTGTTCCCGCTCGAGCTCCCAGTTGAGATCCTGCGCGGCCTTCGCGGTGTTGTCGCGCATCCGCGCCAGGTCGTCCGGCCGCGAGAGGAGGTCGTTGACCTTCGCCGCGATGTCCTCGACATCGCCGGGGTCGCAGACCCCGCCGATGTCGAAGCGGTCGACGAGCCGCCGGGTCTCCGGGAAGTCACTCGCGAGCACGGGCACCCCGGCGTGGATGTATTCGAAGAACTTGTTGGGAAGCGTCCAGTAATACGAGAGGAAGCCGCCCTGGAAGAGACACATGCCGAGATCGCCTTGCGCGACGGTCCGCACGACGGAGTCGAGGGGAACCGGATCCATGAAACGGATCCGCTCCTCCATGCCGCGGTCGCGGACCCGCTGCTCGAGCGTCGCGCGGTACGACGCCAGTCCCGGCCCGACCGCGAAAAGGGACGCGTCCTTGATCAACGGCATCGCGTCGATCAGCTGCTCGAGTCCGCGGTGTGTCTGGATGCCGCCGACGTAGACGAGGCGCGGGTGCGGCACGTCGGAGAGGCGCGCCGATTCCGGCGGCTCCGATCGTGCGGCGAGCGCGGGGATGTTGCGGACGACCACGACCTCCGGGAGCCCGTAGGTCTTCTCCATGTGCCGTGCGATCGACTCGTTCACCGTGATGACGCCGTCACATCGCCGGCAGAAGTACTCGTCCGCCTTCTCGATGATCCACGTCTTCCGCCGGCTGGCATCCGGCCGGTTGCGGTGCGGCCAGAGCTCGTGCGCGTCGTAGATGACGGGGGCGGGGTGCTTCCGGCGCGCCCGGAACCCGGCGAGGATCGAATTGAGGTCGTGGCAGTGATACGCGATCGGCTTCATCGCGGCCGCTGCATCACCGGCGAGACGCCCATAGCGCAGCCCTTGGAAGAAACGATGCGCCGGCGTGAGGAAGGTCCGCATGCGCTGCTTCGCCGCGTTGGCCGCCAGCACGGACCGGGGCGGAGGGAGGACCATCTTCAACCGCTCCTCGCGCGGCACGTGCTGCCGGGCCAGACGCACACGACGGATGAGTCGCTTCCACAGCCGCGCTCCCCGTGCGTACTGGCGGATGACGGACGCGACGAACGACACGAACTTGAAGATGAGCGTGGGCAACAGGAATCGGACGACACGGATCGGACCTTGCCGCGACTCGCCGGTCTCTTCCGGCTCGAGAGCGGCGGCGAAGACAACGACGTCCGCGCCGTGATCGATCAAGGCCGTGGCCTCCTTTGTCACCCGCGCGTCGTGCTTGAACGTGTTTCGCACGAACATCGCGACGACCGGACGCTCAGCCACGGGAGGCTCCCCAGGCGAGCACGACGTCCGCGATGCGCTCCCCCGCCTTGCCGTCCCACAGCGGCGGGTGCGCCGGCGCGGGAGGCGGATCGTCGAGCACGTCCGCAACGGCCCGGGCGATCGCGGCGGCGTCCGACGCGATCAGCTTGTTCGTCCCCAGCTCGATCGTGATCGGCCGCTCCGTGTTCCTCCGCAGCGTCAGACACGGCACGCCGAGGATGGTTGTCTCCTCCTGCACGCCTCCCGAGTCGGTCAGCACGACGCGCGCCTCGGCCATGAGCGCGAGGAAGTCGATGTAGCCCAACGGCTCCACGCAGCTCACGACACCCGGCGTCGCCGAGCCGGCCGTGAGATCGACGAGGCCGTCCAAACCGTTGTCGCGGATCGTCTTGACCGTGCGTGGATGGGCCGGGAACAGGACCGGGATCCGTTCCGCGATCGCGCCCAAACCGTCGAGGATCCCACGCAACGTGTCGGGATCGTCGACGTTGGACGGACGGTGGAGCGTCACCAGCGCGTACCGTCCCGGTTCGACGCCGGCCATCTCGAGCGCCTTCGACTCCCGCGCGCGATCGAGGTGCCGGCGGAGTGAGTCGATCATCGGGTTCCCGACGAAATGGATCTTGTCCGGTGCGACGCCCTCGTTCTTCAGATTTGTCTCGGCCTCCGGCGACGTCGTGAACAGCAGGTCGGACAACTGGTCGGTGAGGACGCGATTGATCTCCTCGGGCATCGTGCGATCGAACGAGCGCAGCCCGGCCTCCACGTGCGCGACGGGGACGTGCCCCTTCGCGCACACGATCGCGGCAGCCAGCGTCGAGTTCACGTCGCCCACGACGATCACGAGATCCGGATCCTCACGGCTCACGACCGGCTCGAGGCGCTCCATGATCTTCGCCGTTTGCTCGGCGTGTGTACCCGAACCGACGGCGAGGTGCACATCCGGCTCCGGAAGACCGAGGTCGTCGAAGAACGCCGCCGACATCAACGGGTCGTAGTGCTGCCCGGTGTGGACGAGGACGTTCGTGATGCCGCGATCGCCGAGGGCCCGAAGGACCGGCGCAACTTTCATGAAATTCGGCCGTGCGCCCGCAACATGGAGCACGCGCATCGGTCGGGATGGACCTCCTCGGACATCAGGCTCGGACGCTGGACGAGCGAGCGTGATTCTCGTACCTCGCCCCGCTACAGTGGGGACGGCCGGCGTCAGTTTACCGGTCGCCGGAGCACGCGACATTCAGCCGCGATGATCGAACGAACCCTCGAAAGACTCGAGTCCTGGAGCTGGGACGCCGGCGTCATCGGCCTCGGCTACGTGGGCCTGCCGCTCGTCGTCGCGATGGCGCGCGCCGGGATCGGCGTCGTGGGGTACGACGTCGATGGATCGGTC
Source organism: Actinomycetota bacterium (assembly GCA_049273905.1). Lineage (GTDB taxonomy): Bacteria > Actinomycetota > AC-67 > AC-67 > AC-67 > JBASRP01. Next base: position 2,444 of record JBASRP010000506.1, on the reverse strand, counting down.
GTCGCATCGCTCTCGGCGGGGACGTCGCACATCGACGACGTCACGGCCGACGATCTTGCGGAGGTGTCCGCGCGCGTCCGCTTCACGAGCGACCCGGCGGACCTCGCCGAGCCGGACGTCCTGTTCATCTGCGTCCCCACACCGCTCGCGATCGGAAAACAGCCCGATGTGTCCTTCATCACCGGCGCCGCCGAAAGCATCTCGGCCGTTCTGCGCGCCGGGCATGTCGTCATCCTGGAGTCGACGACATCCCCCGGCACCACCGAGAACACTGTTCTTCCTATCCTCGAGCGGACCGGCTTGACGTTGGACACCGACTTCCTGCTCGCGTACTCCCCCGAGCGGATCGATCCCGGCAACGCATCGTTCCGCACCTCGAACATCCCGCGCATCGTCGGCGGCGCGTCCGACGCGAGCACGAAGGCAGCGGAGCTGACCTATCGCCGGTTCGTCGAGAAGGTGCACCCGGTGGCGAACGCCCGGACCGCCGAGATGGCGAAGCTCCTCGAGAACACGTTCCGGTGGGTGAACATCGCGCTCGTCAACGAGCTGTCCTCGGTGGCGCGGGCGATCGGGGTGAACATGTGGGACGTGATCGAGGCGGCGGCAACCAAACCGTTCGGCTTCATGCCCTTCTATCCGGGACCCGGCGTCGGGGGACACTGCATCCCGCTCGATCCCTTCTATCTGCAGTGGGCGGCCCGGGTGACGGGTGAAGGTGCTCGCTTCATAGAGCTTGCCGAGTGGGTCAACTCGCGCATGCCGAAGATCGTCGTCACGCGCATCGCCGAAGCGCTGAACGAACGCCAGAAGCCGCTGCGCGCTTCGAAGATCCTCGTGCTGGGTGTCGCGTTCAAACCGAACGTTCGCGACTACCGGGAGTCTCCATCCCTCGACGTCATCCGCGGATTGCTCGCCGGCGGCGCGACCGTTTCCTACGCCGATCCCCACGTTCCCGAGGTGCGCGCCCCCGGCGTCGCGGTCGATGCGGTAGCGCTCACGCCAGAGGCGTTGAGGGACGCCGACTGCGTCGTGATCCTGACCGACCACGACGCTGTGGATTACGCGGCGGTCGCCCACAATGCCGGGCTGGTCGTCGATACGCGCAATGCCCTCGGCCGCCGCGGGCTGGCAGGCGACCACGTTCGCCTCCTTTGACGGCGTCGATGCGGATCCTGCACGCCCCTTCCAACACCGCGAACCAGGCCTGGTACGCAGCCAAAGGGCTGCGCGCTCTGGGCCATGACGTCGAGGTCTGGCAGTACGGAGAGAGCCGCTTCGCGTTCCCGGCCGACCGCGTCGTCGATACGTCCTCCCGGGATCCGAAACCCGTCTGGGACGCGTTCGTCGAAGCGATCGGCCGCTTCGACGTCTTCCATTTCCACTTCGCTCGCTCGCTGATCCCGGATTGGGTGCGGGTTCCTTTCCTATGGGATCTCCCGATCCTGCGCGTCCTCGGGAAGAAGATCTTCTTCACGTTCCACGGCGTGGACTGCACCGTGCGCGCGATCCACGAACGAACCAATCCCTGGAGCTATTTCCGTTACTCCGACATCGAAGCCGACGACGAGTTCATCCTCAAGCGGACCCACACCATTCGAACCTACGCCGACGAGATGTTCGTGGTCTCACCCGGGTATGCCCCGTTCGTGCCCGACGCGCGGTGGGTTCCCCGGATCATCGACCTCAGCGAGTGGCCCGAGCAGGATGCGGATATCCGGCCCGTCCCCCAGGTCCTGCACATCCCGTCGCGCCGGGGCAAGAAGGGCACGGACATGATCCTGCGCGGGCTCGAGACCCTCCGCGCAGAGGGCCTCGCATTCGACATCTCCCTCGTCGAAAACGTGCCTCACGAGGAAGCGAAACGACGGATCCGCGAGGCCGACATCGTGATCGACAACGTCCTGACGGGCGACTACGAGGTCGTTTCGATGGAGACGATGGCGTCCGGCCGTGTCGCCGTGGCGAAGATGTCGCAGGAGATCATCGCCGCCTACGGCGGCGACGTGCCCGTGTACAACGTGGACCCGGATACCTTTCTCGAGCGGATGCGCGCGCTGATCAAGGATCGAACCCTCTGTCTCGACCTCGCTCGACGGGGACGAACCCACGTCGCACGCCACCACGACGCCCCCGTCGTGGCCGCGACTCTGGCCGAGCGCTACAGCGCCGCCGGCCCGAAGTTCCCGCGCCGCGCGTTCCCCGATTGGATCAGCGCCGGCGACGAGCGGAAGCTCGAAGACCTCGACGATCGCGTCGCGACGCTGACCGAGGATCCGGCGGCCTTCGCCGAGGCCAACGCCGCGCTCCAGCGCCGGATCGCCAAGCTCGAGCGGAGCGTCGCCGGAGCCGGCCGGCCCTCATGGAAACGGCTGATCCCCCCGGCGGCACGCAAGCGCCTCGCCGCGATGCGCTGGCGCGCTCCACGCTGAGCGACCTTAGCG
>JBASRP010000503.1:0-3547 GCA_049273905.1 Actinomycetota bacterium | reverse complement strand
CCTGGGCGCTGCGCAACCTCGCCCGGACGGCGCTGCGTGTCACCCTTCTCCCCGGCCATCTCCTCGACCCGCTACACCCGGCGCTCGGCGGTGCCGTCGACGTTGTCGTGTCGAACCCGCCGTACGTGAGCGACGTCGAGTGGGAGTCCTTGGAGCCCGAGGTCCGCGACAACGAACCGCGCGACGCGGTGCTCGGCGGGCCCGACGGCTTGGATGTGCTGCTGAACCTGCTCGAGATGGTCCCGCGGTGGCTCGCGATCGGCGGGTGGCTCATCGTCGAGCTGGCCGAGACGCAAGCGCAGAAGGTCGCGAAGCTGATGCGCGTGATCGGATACAACGACGTGGCCGTGACGGCCGACATGGCCGGACGCGACCGCGTCGTCGAAGGGAGATGGATGGGTGCCTAGGATCCTGTCGCTCGCGACGGACCGCGAGGAGGCGCTCGAAGCGGCCGCCAAGGAGCTGCAAGCGGGCGGCATCGTCGTGTTCCCGACGGATACCGTCTACGGCGTCGGCGGGGACGCCTTCAATCAATTCGCGACGGCGAAGATCTTCGAGGCGAAGCGGCGCGCGCGCGCGATGCCGCTGCCCGTTCTCGTGTCGCGGCCGCGCCAAGCCTGGGCGCTGTGCAGCGAGGTCCCACGCCAGGCCGCGGACCTCGTCGCCGCGTTCTGGCCCGGCGCGCTGACGCTGATCCTGCCTGAGGCGGACGGATTGTCGCTCGACCTCGGCGAGACGAAAGGGCGCATCGCGGTCCGCATGCCGGCGCACGACGACCTACTCGACCTCATCGCGATGGTCGGCCCTCTCGCGACGACGAGCGCCAACCTGTCGGGCACGCCGACGCCGTCGACGGTCGAGGAGATCGCGCGGGAGCTCGGCGACGAGGTCGGGCTCTACCTCGACGGCGGACCGGCACATGCCGACGTCCCCAGCACGATCGTGGACCTCACGCGCTGGCGGCCGAAGATCGTCCGAGAAGGGGCGATCGGGTCGTCGGAGGTGCAGCGGGCGCTCGGGAAGGAATAAGCGAACAAGAAACGTGTGGCTGTTTCCGCATCGCCGAATGAAGGTTCATCTTTCTTCGCATCCTTAAGGCGTTCCTACGCTGCGTCATGTCGCTGACTCGTTCAGTCGTTTCGCGATGGAAGTTGATGCATCTGCCCTATTGCTCTGCTTTTGCGGCCGGGAGGACGATCGATTCAAGGATCGAGGGAGGTGGCGCTATGTCGTCTCAGGGCCGTCGGAGTTATCTTCGGATTGTTCTTGCTGTTTCGCTGTTCTTGGGGACGTTGTTGATTCAAGCGCGGCCTGCGTTCGCCTTCGCGGAGGATTGGCTGACTTCAACGCTGACGGGGTGGCCTGTCGATAGCAAGATGCGCACTGTTACTGGCGTCTATTTTCAGCTAACCGGCGTAAAGAAAGATCAGGTCCGCAATTTCGAAGGCAGGATCGAAGTTGATGGTCCCGATACAGGTGGCGGAGGGACGCTGGTCTTCGGTGTCGTCAATTGTTACAAGGCAAATAAGTACACAGCCGCGGACACGGAGTGGGTGCTTGGATCAGGCTCGGGAGTGAACTGGCCCGTTTCCGGGACCTATGCACGGCAGAACGTCGCAGTTATGGTCCATAACATGTTTAGGGCGCCCGCCGACGGCGATTACACGTGTCGGCTTGGAATCCTCTTCGGCTCGAGCGCCGGGCATACGATGAAAATCATTGGGGGGCAAACGAAAACCTGGCTTCATCTCGGTGACGTGACTTACACCGACCCGACCTCTCGTTCCTACTATTTCGAAACCTCGGGGCTTACCGAGTCACCGGATTTCGTTATCGGTCCTCGAGGGACCGCTGGCGAACCGACGAGCTACACATGGACCAAAGAACACAATGCTGGCACGCCCGGATCAGGCCGTGCCTTTGAAGTCTTTGCGGATACGTATCTGACGACCTGCTACACGGCCGGACCGCCCCCCGACTGTGCCGGGGATCACAATCCGACTGGGAACGCGCTGCTGGGGAGCGTGATCGATACCTATGTCACGGTCACGCGACTCACTGGCTCGGGTGGTGGCTCGTGCGGTCAGGTAAGCACGGCTAACGGCACGACGACGCGACTCCCGACGGCGGCGCGGCAGCATACGATTGACTATTACTCGCACCACCTCATGGTTCATCACGTGATTCAGGTATCGCTCGGCTCGACGAGCGGTTGCAGCGGATACTTCAAGGTCTCGCTAACCATGATCTATCGGAGTGGTAATTCGATCCGGATCGAAGGCGGCAGGACATCTCAAACGGAGGCGTGCAGCGGTTGTCCGTCCCACAAGTACGCTCAAACAATCATCAACGGTATCCGGCGGTGAACCGGCCTACGGCGCGAGATAGAGCAGGCCATCGCGGTCGGCTACAGATTCTCGAGGAGTCGCCCGGCTGCGCTCATCCTGGCAACATCCTGGCAACATCCGCTCTCGTTTCATAACCTCCCGCCGCGTTTCACCACGTCCCTCTATACTCGTTTCCGCAGGTCGCGATGATGGAGCGGGACGCAGTGAAACCACGCGAGGTGGTGTTTGTCTGCTACGGGAACATCTGTCGTAGTCCCATCGGTGAGGCCCTGCTGCAGAGGGCCCTCGACGAGCGTCTCGGACCCGGCCACGCGTGGGTCGTCTCCTCCGCCGGTGTGGGCGCGACAGACGGCATCCCCGCATCCCGCGGCACCAAAGACGTCCTCGCCGCTCGCGGCATCGACTTCCGGCGCCACCGCGCCCGCTATCTAACTCCCGCGATCGCCCGCTCCGCGGAGCTCATCGTCTGCATGGAGGAGATCCAGGTCACGCAGGTGCAGAAGATCGTCGACGACCCAGCCAAGGTCGTGTTGATGGGCGACGGCGTCCCCGATCCCATCGGCGCAGGGCCCGAGCTGTACGAGAAAACCGCCGCACTGATCGAGAGCCATATCGCGCCGCTCCTGGAGAGCCTTCTCGAAAGGAAGACCTCGTGAAGGTCGCCCTCGGATCGGACCACGCGGGCTTCCGCTACCGGGGGCTGTTCGAGGCCGCACTCCGCGACGCGAAACACGACGTCGAGATCCTCGGCGCGACCGGCGCCGACGAGCCTTTCGACTACACCGAGGTCTCCGAAGCTGTGGCGCGCGCCGTCGCCGAGGGCCGCGCCGAGCGCGGCATCATCGTGGCGGGGTCCGGCAACGGCGAGTCGATCGTCGCCAACAAGATCCACGGCATCCGCGCGACGGTCTGCAACGACCAGTACACGGCCGAGATGGCGAGGCGGCACAACGACGCCAACGTCCTGTGCGTGGGGCAGCGCGCCTGCGGCGATGCCGTTGCGCTGAAGGTGCTCGATATCTGGATGACGACGCCGTTCGACGGCGGGCGCCACGCCGCGCGCGTCGCCAACATCACTGCCTTGGAGGAACGGCTGAAGAAGGAGCACGGAGCATGACCCGCAAGGACTCTTGGGAGGCGCTGCGCGCGACCGACCCGCAGATCGCCGACCTGATCGAGGCCGAGGAGCGCCGCGAGCG
>JBASRP010000494.1:0-6355 GCA_049273905.1 Actinomycetota bacterium | reverse complement strand
CGCGGGAGTCCTGGTCAACGCTACGCACCCCGGCCTGCTGGCGGAGGAAGCTCCGTACGCGTATAAGGACGTAGCCCGGGTCGTCGATACGTGTGAAGGAGCGGGATTATCGAAGAAGGTGGCGCGCCTGCGCCCACTGGCAGTCATCAAGGGTTGATGACGACGCCGCCGACCCCGGCGCGGGGATACTCGCACGGGTGGCGCCGCGCGCGTCTGGTCCTCCGGAAGATCGATCCTTGGTCCGTGCTGAAGTTCTCGCTCCTCTTCTACTTCTGTCTCTTGCTGATCATGCTGCTCGGGTCCGCGATCATCTTCGCGATCCTGAAATCGTTCGGCGTGATCGCCAACATCGAGAAGCTCGTGCGCGAACTGTCGGACGCGGCGTTCCACATCTCGGGCGGCTCGATCTTCCGGTGGCTCTTCCTGTTCGGCTTGCTCGGCGCGGTTGTGGCGAGCGCCGTCACGGTGTTCCTCGCGTTCCTCTACAACCTCATCGCCGACGTGGTCGGAGGCATCGAGGTCACCGTCGCCGAACGCGAATAAGTCCCTCGGAAGTGCGTGGTAGCCTTCTCCGGGTTCGTGGCCGGAACCCGCACGTGGGGCCCGTAGCTCAGGCGGCTAGAGCGCAGCTCTGATAAAGCTGAGGTCGTTGGTTCAAGTCCAACCGGGCCCACCAGATATCCAGCTCATTCCTATCGATCGGTCGCGTTGCAAGGTTGTCTCGCCGCGCCGCGCGGGCATATGGTGACCACGTCTTCATCGGGCGACGACCAAGGGAGGCCGGGATGGCCGAAGAAGAGGGCAAGAAGCGCGGTAAGAAGGGTCTGTTCGCCGCGTTGCTCGCCGCGGTCGCGGGCGTGTTCGTGATGATGAAACGGCGCCGTCGCGGCGGAGAAGAGTCCGGCTGGGAAGAGGCTCGGCCCACGCCGTAGCTTTCCGGATCGTCAAGAACGCGCGGGCGACGCCCGCGCGTTCTTGTTTCCCCGGCCGGTCGCTCTGCCGGTCGCTCTGGTGGACTCCCCGGGTCGCCGGCGAGGGACGCTGCGCGAGGTTCGTTCCGACAAATCTCACCAAATCGCTCGCACTCGCGCGGTTGGCCCCGAGGGCTCGTTACAAGGTGCAGGAGATGGCCTCGACCTCGTGGAATGAGGCTGTCATCTGAGACAAACGCGACGGGGACCCGACCGGGCTCGTCGCTTATGCCTATCCGGCAAGGAGACGAACATGACGGGTTTCTATCGGGGGAGGCGGACCACGACGTCCGCAGTCGCCGCCGTTCTTTTGGCTTCATTGGCTTTCGCGCTTCAGCCGAGCGCTCCGGCAGCTCAGTGCCCGGCCGGGTACAGCCGCGCCGACACGGCGCTCCGCCGGTTCGCTGGGATCTCGACCAAGGTCGAATCCAATGCGGCGTGCGTGAACGACAGCCATCCGGAGTCGCTGGCCGATCTGGAGGCGCTCGCGGCGCAACGCGAAGCGATCCGTTCGGCTCCCTATGACACCGTCCCGGCCGGCGCCATCGAGTCGGCCCTGAATCAGAAGCGCGCCCTATGGCGCAACGGCCAGGACGCCGAGAACTCGCATTCTTGGCAGCCCATCGGTCGGGGCCCCCTCCAGTCGGCCGACCCCGGCTACGGTGGCGTCAACAGCCTCGGACTCGTTGAGCTCGCAGGCCGGATCACGAGCTTCGCGTACGTGCCCGCAGGCGATAAGCATTTCCCAGACACGCTTTTCGCGTCCGTCGCGTACGGCGGCGTGTGGATGACCGACGGAACCGTCACGCGTTGGGTGTCCATCGGCGACAAACTTCCCACGCAGATCGTCGGCGCGCTCGGCTACACGCCGGCCGGCGGGGGAACGCTCATCGCGCTCACCGGCGACGGGTCGTTCGGGCGCTACAGCCGCGAGGGCGGCGGCGCGTTCTATTCGCGCGACGGCGGCGCGCACTGGACGCACGCTCGCGGTCTCCCCGACGAGGCGTTCGGTTTCAAGGTCGCCGTTGACCAGGCCCATCCCAACATCGTCTACGCGGCGACCGGTAGCGGTCTTTATCGCTCGGTGAACGCCGGGCGTTCTTACAAGAACGTTGCGCTTCCCGTGGGATCCTGCGCGGGCAAGTCCAACCGCATCAAGGAATGCCTGTTCGCGAACGAGGTCACCGACGTCGCCGTCAAGGCTCCGGGCGGCGTGACAGGCGAGAAGGGTGGCCAAGTGCTCGCCGCGGTCGGCTGGCGCTACGGCAACACTCTGAATCCGGACGGAACCGTGCAGGCGCCGGGCAACGGCATCTATCTGTCGGAGAACGGTGCGCCCGGAACGTTCACGAAGTCGGCGGCCATCGGGTTCGTGCCGCAGAACCGGATCGGACGCATCGAACTCGGTCCTGCGATCGGGCCAGAGCAGGATCACAACATCCTTTACGCCATGGTTCAGGATGCCGTGCTCGTCAAGAACGGCCTCCCCGGCCTGGACGTGCCGGGTGTCGACTTCAATAAAGCCTGGTGCGGCACCGTCATCTCCCAGCTGCCTCCGAACCCGCTGGGGCTGCCGTACCCGCTCTGTCCTATGCCGACGTCCTTCAACGGCGTGTACGTGTCGCTCGACTGGGGTCAGACGTGGGTTCTGATGGAGAGCGCGCTCGAGCTGGCGATCCCCGGCACGGGCTCGGCGCTGACGCCGGGCGAGGCCGCGCTGGCCGGCTACGGCCCGGGAGTGCAGTCCTGGTACAACGAGTGGATCAAACCGGATCCGACGATGGCGGATCCCGTCACCGGCGCGCCGACTCGCGTGCTCTTCGGGTTGGAGGAAGTGTGGGAGAACGCGAACGTCGGCGTTCCTCAGATCGGCCCCTCTCTGTTCAAGGTCATCGGGCGCTACTTCGCCGGATCCACCTGCATCTCTATCCTGGACGCCCAGAACATCGTGACAGGTCTGGTGGGGCTCCCGAACGTGAACGTTCCCTGCGTCACCAACGGGACCGAAGCGTTCCTCGACGAGACGACGACGCACCCGGACCAGCACGACGCCGTTCTCATCCCGCAAGCGGACGGCGGGGTCCAGCTCGTCGTCGGCAACGACGGCGGTGTCTATAAACAGAAGCTCACGCCCGGGGCAGACTTCACCAACGCGAACTGGGGTGATGGGGCGAACGACGGATTCAACACGCTGCTGCCCTACGACGCTGTGCGGGCTAAGGACGGCACGGTGTGGATGGGGTTGCAAGACAACGGAACGGCAAAGATCGTCGACATCAAGCGCAACGGCAAGGTCATCGAACGCGGCCGCCAGATCATGACCAAGGGAGGCGACGGCTTCTTCGTCGCCGTTGACCCCAACAACAGCAACGTCGCTTACGGCGAGTACGTCGGCGGTGCGATCGCGTCAACGTCCGACGGTGGACACACGTGGGGTGACATGGCCCCGCCGATCACGGACGGGCAGTTCTCGACGCCGTTCGTCATGGACCCACGAGACGCGAGGCACCTGATGATCGCCGGCCGCCAGGTGGTGGAAACCTCCTCCGGGCCCGGCACCGGTGCCGACGACTGGGCGAAGGTCTTCGACCTCGGCACGGCGTTACATCCCGGTGACGCCGACGCGGCCGCGACGCCGGAGGACCCGGTCAACGCGATGAGCGCGGTCGATCTCGTCGGCCCCAATGCGTACGTGGGGTATTGCGGCACGTGTGTCGTGCTGAACTCACCCGCACCGTTCCGGAGCGGCATCGCTACGAACGTCGGCGGAAAGGCCCCGGCGAAGAAAGGCACAGCGGATGGGTGGCACTTCGCCAAGGCGATCGGGCTGCCGAACCGCTACATCACCGGCATCTCGATCGATGAGGTCGACCCGAAGACCGTCTACGTGAGCGTCGGCGGGTACCTCAGCCGGTGGACGCCGCCGGGGTTCCTCGACAAGAACGAGCGCGCGAAGGGAGGGCACGTCTTCGTGTCGCACGATGCCGGCGAGCACTTCGCCGACATCTCGGGGAACCTGCCGAACTTCCCGGTGAACTGGATCACGCGTCGCGGCGAGCAGGTCATCGCAGCGACGGACATCGGAGTGTTCATCTCCCGCGAAGGCCAGCCGTGCGGCCGTGGGTGCGTCTACCAGATTCTCGGCAAGGGCCTCCCCGCGGCGCCGGTCTTCACGGCGCGACTGTCGCCTGGAGACCCGAACCTTCTGGTGGTCGCCACCTGGGGACGCGGTGTCTGGAGCTATCGCTTTGGCCCGGCGCCCAAGGTTCAGGTGGTGAAGAAGGTCGTCATCCCGCCGCCGCCTTTCCTGGGCAAGCTGATCAACTCGTTCGATTTCGAGGTCGACGATCAGGGCTGGGTCGCGACGTCCAATTCCTCGCTTGAGGCGTGGAGGCGGCAGGGCCCCGGAAGCACGTCGAGCCAAGCCTTCACGGTGACCCCCTACGCCAACGAAGCGTCGGCCACGCTCACGTCGCCCAAGATGACCGTCCCGGCACGCAGCCTGGTGAAGGTTCAGTGGGACGAGCGCCTCGACACGGAGGACGGGTTCGACTACCTGCTCCTCGATTGGTCGAGCGATGGGAAGATCTGGCATACGGCTTTCGCGGACACAGGCAAGAACGCTGGGTTCCCGGGGTTCGAGACCCTGACCGCGCAGTTCGTGGCGCCGGCCGGATCACTGTTCGTTCGCTTCCGTCTGACGAGCGATCAGCTCGTGTCGAGTCCTCCGTACACGGGCGCCGCCGTCGACAACGTCATGATCTCGCGCTAGGCGACAGAACACTCGAAACACCGGCCTGCGTGGCCGGTGTTTCGTTTTCTCCTCTCTCTGCTGGGAAATGTGGTTTCCTGTTCCGCGAGGGGACGTAGCTCAGTTGGTAGAGCACCTGGTTTGCAACCAGGGGGTCGTCGGTTCGAATCCGATCGTCTCCACCACCAGACGTGAGCCGAGCTCACATTCAGGCAAATCGCTCACCCGCAGGAAACGGGCCCCTCGGGCGCGAATCAATGTCCCACTATGAGAACTCGATCGATTTCCGCGTGCCTCGTCGCAGCTCTTGCTTTGCTCACCAACGTGGCCATACCCGCGAGCGCGCCCGCCGTGCCCGGCACGACCTTCACCAAACCCTCGACCGGCAACCCGTCGGTCTATCGGTGGCAGGGCAAGGTCCTGGAGTCTCCGGGGTCGTCCTTCGACATCGCGGGACCGACCTCTCCTGAGGCGTGCGAGGACGCCACGTGCGAGGACGTCACCTTGACCGTGCCCGACGGCGTCAAGCCGTCGACGCTGTACCTCAGGATCTCGTGGAAGCACCCGTCCTACAAGGCCTACACGTACCTGATCAGCCCCAGCGGGAAGGTGTACCCGCAGTCCGCCGCCGACGCCGAAGAAGCCGGCGACGACGCGGTCGATTGCGATCGCGGCTCCTTCGACAAGGGGTGCGGCAACGAGTCCGCGATCCCGGTGAACTCGGTGACCATCCCGAACCCCGAGCCCGGCGCGTGGCGTGTGCGTGTCGCCGCCGTGAACATCGTGGACGAGTCCTACAGCGGACTCGCGGCCCTGACGAACGCCGATCCTCTTCAGCTCGCGAAAGAGAAGCTCGCGCAACTGACCAAGCACTTGACGAAGTCGCAGAGGGTCAACGTCGTCTTCGCGGGATGGAAGCCCACGGCCGAAGAGCTCGCAGAGCTGAAGGCGAACCTGCCGGACGAGTACGTCCCGGCGGTCGCCCAGAAGCGTTTCGGCGACTACAGCGACATGCGGGACTCGCAGGCCTCCGGTCTCGTCCAGCACCAGACGAACCACTTCACGGGCACCGATCCGACGAACGGGAACCGCCTTCCCGAAGCCGTGAAGCCGCTGACGGATGGCCAGCTGACCTCTCCCACTGCGGTCCCGTACTTCGAGCCGCTGAAGTTCAACTTCGACTTCCACTTCCTCGCGGCGGACGACACGTACACGAAGGATCTGTTCGCCGCGGCGAAGGCCGTGACCGAGTACGACCACGACCCGGGCCCGATGGGCGTTTACGCGACGTCCGTGTCGCTCCCGGTGCACTACAAGGAGATGTACCTCACCGCGTACAACGCGAAGTTCGGGCAGTTCCGCGGCCCGGACCACCTCGTGACCGACACGACGAAGTGGGATCTCGTCGACGCGTTCAAGATCGAGGAGTGGCTGCACAACTCGCGCCTCAACACGAAGTACGCGCAGGCGTTCACGGACCTGACGTCGGGCAAGAAGACCAGCGCGGCGTTCATCAATCCCGACCCGACGGCCGGTCGCGACCCGCACTGGAATAACAAGGGCAAGAGCAGCGTCGACATCGACGAGAACCCGATGGGCGTCGAGCGGGGCGTGACGTTCCTGTTGATGGACA
>JBASRP010000493.1:0-4824 GCA_049273905.1 Actinomycetota bacterium | reverse complement strand
CTCGAACGCCTGGCGCGCGTCGCGGAGGCCGCGCGCGCCGTGCAGCCGATCGTGCTGCGCGTGACGCCCGGCGTCGAAGCGCACACGCACGAGTACATCCAGACCGGGCAGGAAGACTCGAAGTTCGGCATGTCGGTGGAGTCCGGCGCCGCGCTCGAGGCGGCGAAGCGCGCGGCCGATCTTCCATCGCTGTCGCTCGTCGGCGCCCACGCGCACATCGGCTCGCAGATCTTCGGCACCGAGGCGTTCGGCAAGCTCGTCGAGATCATGGCCGAGTACCTCTCGGACGTGCGGGGCGCGACAGGCCTCGTCCTCGGCGAGCTGAACGTCGGTGGCGGCCTCGGCATCGCGTACACGAAGGAAGAAGCGCCGGCCGACATCGAGGAACACGCGCGGTTCGTCCGCGCGGCCGTCGCGCGCGAGACGGCGAAACACGATCTGCCGGCGCCGGTGCTGTCCGTTGAGCCCGGCCGCTCGATCTCCGGCAACGCGATGCTCACGCTGTACGAGGTCGGCGTCGTGAAGGACATCCCCGGGATCCGCACGTACGTCAGCGTCGGCGGCGGGATGAGCGACAACATCCGGCCGATGCTCTACGGCGCGCGCTATTCGGCGCTGCTCGCGAACAAGGCCAACGAGTCCTCCGACAAGGTCGTGACCGTCGCCGGGTCCCACTGTGAGTCGGGGGACGTCATCCTGCGCGACATCGCGCTGCCGTCCTCGGTGGGCCGCGGCGACCTGCTGGCGGTCCTCGCCACCGGCGCGTATGGGTACGCGATGGCCTCGAACTACAACAAGATGCGGCGGCCGCCCGTCGTCGCCGTCGCGGACGGCCGGAGCCGCGTGATCATCCGCAGGGAGACCTACGAGGACCTCGTTCGGCTCGATGAGCCGGTAACTCGCTAAAGAAAGACTTAAGACGGCTCCCGCTGTGTAGGCAATCCCTTCCTGCCGCGCTACGGTTCCCCTCCAGAGGGGTAAGGGAGCGGCAATGGTGCGAGCGCGACTGGAGCAGCCCGGCGGGGCCCGAGGGGTTGGGGGCTCGGACGAGCTCGTCCTCGAGATCGCGCCGGAAGCCGAACACATCCGGACCGCCCGTCTCTTCGCCGCCGCGGCCGCGCGTCACTTCAGCGTCGACGAGGAACGCGTCGAGGACCTGAAGGTCGCGATCTCGGAGGCGTGCACGAACTCGTTCCGCGCCCATGAATCCGCGCAGCTGTCCGATCCGGTCGTCGTCGTCGCCGCCCCCGCCGAGGAGGGCGTGCGATTCAGCGTGATCGACGCCGGCGAGGGCTTCGAACCGGCCCCGCCCGGCGAACCCGACTACACACCGCCCATGGGTCTTTTCGAGGGCAGCCTCGGACTCGCGCTCATCCGGACGCTCTTCCCCAACGTCGAGATTACGCGGAACGCGGATCGAGGCATGACCGTTTCGTTCGTGGTCTCCGCCGCGCCCGACGAGAACTGACCCGCAGCGTCTCGGTCCTACCCCTCAAAACCCCTGGTTTGTTTCGGCCGCCCTCCGGGCGGGTAGCCGAGCAGTGATGGGGGTGACCCACTATGGCCGATGACTTGATCGAGGAACGCGTCGAGAAAGAGGGAAAGCCCGATCCGAAGAAGGTCCGCTCGCGCGCGGCCGCGATGCGTCGCCGCGGCGGCGACGATCCCGACGATCCCGAGCGTTCTGCCGAGGCGCTCCTCGCGGAGTCGGAGGAGCGCACCGAGAGCGATCCGGCCCCGCGCACTTTGAAGGAGGAGCGGGTCGAGCGCCGCAGCTCGGAGGACTCGACGCCGCCCCCGGACGAGAAGTAACCGCCGGACCTGCACCGACGCGATTGCTCCCGCCGGAATACCGGGCTCATCCCGGATGCCCCCGCTATCATCCTGCCGTCTGTGAACCCCCGCACGAGGCAGGAAAAGCGGCGTGAAGACCCTGAAGATCGGACAGCTCGGATGCGGGATCGTCGGCTCGGCGGTCCTGCGCCTGCTCGACCGTAACGCCTCGGACATCGCACACCGGGTCGGCGCACGGCTCGAGGTCGAGCGGATCGCGGTACGCAACCTCTCCAAGGAACGCGACATTCCGTCTTCGCTCCACGACAAGCTGACGACGGATCCGCACGAGGTCGTCCAGGACCCGAGCATCGACATCCTCGTCGAGGTCATGGGCGGCATCGAGCCCGCGCGCGCTCTCTTGCTCGAAGCGATCGCCGCGAAGAAGCACATCGTCACGGCGAACAAGGAGCTTTTGGCGTCGCTCGGCGGCGAGCTGTTCGCCGCGGCCGAAGCGAACGGCGTCGACCTGTACTACGAGGCCGCCGTCGCCGGCGGTATCCCGCTGATCCGTCCTTTGAAGGAGTCGCTCGCCGGCGAGCGTGTCAGCAAGGTCATGGGGATCGTCAACGGGACGACGAACTTCATCCTGACGCGCATGAGCGAAGAGGGGCTGTCTTTCGCGGAAGCTCTGGGCGAGGCGGAGCGGCTCGGCTACACGGAGCTCGACCCGACGGCCGATATCGAGGGCTTCGATCCCGCGGCGAAGGCCGCGATCCTCGCCTCGCTCGCGTTCAACACGCGCGTCGTCTCGGGCGACGTCTACCGAGAAGGGATCGCCGACATCACCGCGCAGGACATCGCGTACGCCAAACGGCTGGGGTACGAGGTGAAGCTGCTCGCGATCGCGGAGGAGCAGGACGGTCAAATCGCCGTGCGCGTCCATCCCGCGATGATTCCGCAGACCCACCCGCTGGCGAGCGTCCGCGACAATCTCAACGCGGTCTTCGTGCAGGGAGCCGACGTCGGGGAGCTGATGTTCTACGGGCGTGGCGCCGGGGGACCGCCGACCTCGGTCAGCGTGGTAGGGGATATTACGACGGTCGCGCGCAACGTGCTGTCCGGCGGCCGCGGCGCGGGAGAGTCGTCCTACCGCACGGCGACGATCCGCTCGATCGACACGATGTTCTCGCAGTACTACATCCTCCTGAATGTGGCCGACCGCCCGGGCGTGCTGGCCGCGGTCGCGAGCACCTTCGGCGATCACAACGTCTCGATCGCGAGTGTATGGCAGGAAGGCTTCGGGGACGAGGCGCAGCTCGTCATGATCACGCACCGCGCCCGCGAGAAGGATCTGCAAGCGACCCTGCACACGCTGCGCGAGCTCGACGTCGTCACCAAGGTCGCCAGCGTGATGCGGGTGGAGGGAAGCGAGGCGTAAGCCTCGCGCGCGATGCCATCCTGGCGGGGCGTGATCGCGGAGTTCCGTGATCGCCTCCCGGTATCGGACGAGACGCCGGTCATCACACTCGAGGAGGGCGGCACGCCGCTCATCCATTCCGAGGTCCTTTCGAACACCACCGGCTGCGACGTCTGGCTGAAATACGAGGGGGCGAACCCGACCGGCTCGTTCAAGGATCGCGGCATGACCGTCGCGATCTCGAAAGCGGTGGAGGAGGGCGCGAAGGCCGTCATCTGCGCATCGACCGGCAACACCAGCGCGAGCGCAGCGGCCTACGCGGCGAAAGCCGGGATCGAATGCGGCGTCCTGGTCCCGGAGGGCGCGATCGCGCTCGGGAAGCTCGCCCAGGCATTGGTGCACGGCGCGCGTGTGATCCAGGTGCTCGGCAACTTCGACGCCGCGCTGAACATGGCGCGGGCTCTGGTCGAGCGCTACCCGGTGACGCTGGTGAACTCGGTGAATCCGTACCGGATCGAAGGGCAGAAGACGGCGGCCTTCGAGGTGTGCGACGGACTCGGGCGCGCGCCCGACTACCACGTGATGCCCGTCGGCAACGCCGGGAACATCACCGCCTACTGGAAGGGCTACCGCGAAGAGCGCGACGCCGACCGCATCACGTTCCTGCCGCGGATGTTCGGGTTCCAAGCCGCCGGCGCGGCGCCGATCGTGCTCGGGCATCCGGTCGAGTCCCCGTCGACGATCGCGACGGCGATCCGCATCGGCAACCCCGCCTCGTGGGACGGCGCCGTGTCGGCCGCGCGCGACTCCGAGGGCGCCATCCGGTCGGTGACCGATCGCGAGATCATGGCGGCCTATCGCGCGCTCGCGCGCGAGGGCGTCTTCGTCGAGATGGCGTCCGCCGCGTCGGTCGCGGGATTGCAGCAGCTCTCGGCCGAAGGCCTGCTGGCGCCGGGCAAGACGGTGGTCTGCATTCTCACCGGGCACGGCTTGAAGGATCCCGACTGGGCGATCGCCGGGGCGCCGTCACCGGCGGTGATCGAGGCGGACCCGGATGCCGCCGCGAACGAGCTGGGTCTGTAAGTGCCGGACCGCGTCACGGTTCGAGCGCCGGCCACGATCGCGAATCTCGGGCCCGGCTTCGACTGTCTCGGCGTCGCGATCGCGTGGCACAACGAGATCCGCGTCGAGCGCGACCTGGGTGGCGGGCTGACCGTCACCGCCGCCGGGCAGGGCGCCGACGAGATCCCGCGCGACGCGTCGAACCTCGCTGTGCGGGCGATCGTGAGCGTGCGCGGATCGGCCGACGGGTTGCGCGTCCATCTCACGAACACGATCCCGTTCGGCCGCGGCTTCGGCTCGAGCGCCACCGCGATCGTCGGCGGGATGCTCGCGGCACACATGCTCGACGGGAAACACGTGCGGGCAACCTCGTTCGTTCGCGACGCGGCGGCCCTCGAAGGACACGCCGACAACGTCGCCCCATGCGTCTTCGGCGGCGCGGTCCTCGCGGCCGGAGAGACCGTCATGCCGCTCGGTGCGCCTCCGGGGATCGAGATGCTCGTCTGCGTCGCGCCGATGGCGCTCTCGACCGAGGCGGCGCGCAAGGTGCTCCCGGCGGAGGTCCCGTT